>CAZZHF010000222.1:0-4980 GCA_964653545.1 uncultured Gammaproteobacteria bacterium
GTTCCCAGTCAGGGCGGCTCTTGCGGGCTGGGCGCTGCCCGGAATTTCAGACCCAGTTACACTTCGAAGCCGTAATCCGGTCGCGGAGGTGGTGCTTTATGGCAAATCTTAAATCCCTGCCCGAAAACGCAATCTTGCCTGACCTCATGCGGGCTTACCCGCGTATTGCGCGGCTGGCCCTGCCGTTGGCGCAGGAGATTCTGCGTGGCCCTGGGGAGCTCACCCCCGCGCAGCGCGAGTTTCTGTTCGCATTCGGGTCCGGCCTCAATGCCTGCCACTTCTGTCATGGGGCGCACACCGCGGTGGCGGCGCACCTGGGCGTTCCCAGAATCTCAATCGACGGTGCGCTGGAAGACATCGACACCGCACGGGTCGATGAGCGCTTCAAGGCGCTCCTGCACTACGTCAAAAAGCTCACGCAGACCCCAAGTCGAGTATCCGAGGCGGACGCCGATGCGGTACGCGCCGCTGGCTGGAGCGACGACGCGTTGCACGAAGCAGTTACCGTCTGTGCATTGAACAATTTCTTCAATCGCTGGGTGGACGGTTCCGGCGTGGATGCCGAGCAGTCCTTTCTCGACGCGGCCGGTGCCATGTTGGCTGACAGCGGCTACCTGGCCGGCATGCCTCCAGAATGAATAGGCGGTTGCCGGGCGGTAAATTCACCGCTGGGCTGGCTCAGCGCTGAGCCAGCCTCCATCCGTGCGCCGCCGCCGCTGGGACGCGGCACGCGGACCGCAATTGCGGCCAAATACAGGTCTCATGTCCTGGCGATCTTCTTGCCGACCACGCTGAATTGACTCAACCCTGGCAGCTCGCAATGACGTCCTTGAAGACCTATCTGGTGGGTGGCGCGGTGCGCGATCGCCTGCTCGGCTTGCCGGTGCGGGACCGGGACTACGTGGTGGTCGGGGCCACGCCAGAACAGATGCAGCAGGCCGGCTTCAAGCAGGTGGGCGCGGACTTTCCGGTGTTTCTGCACCCACTGAGTGGTGAGCAGTACGCCCTGGCCCGCACCGAGCGCAAAACCGGGCGTGGCTACCATGGATTTGCGGTGAGCTTCTCGCCACAGGTGACACTGGAACAAGATCTGCAGCGGCGCGACCTCACCATAAACGCCATGGCGGAGGACGCCGCCGGTCAGGTCATTGATCCGTACGGCGGCCAGGCCGATCTGGCGGCCGGTCGTCTGCGCCATGTGTCGCCCGCGTTTGCCGAAGATCCGGTGCGCATCCTGCGTGTGGCGCGCTTTGCGGCGCGCTTTCATGGTCTGGGTTTTGTCTTGGCGCGCGAAACCTTGACCCTGATGCGACACATGGTCGATGCCGGGGAGGTCGACGCGCTGGTGCCCGAGCGGGTGTGGCAGGAGTTCGAGCGCGCCCTGCGCGAGCCCGACCCGCAGCGCTTTGTCAGTGTGCTGCGCGATTGTGGCGCCCTGGCGCGGGTGTTGCCGGAACTGGACCAACTGTTCGGGGTGCCGCAACCGGCCGGGCCGCACCCGGAAATCGACACCGGCGTGCACGTTCTGATGGTGCTGGAACAGGCGGCATGCCTGTGCGATGACCCACAGGCGCGCTTTGCTGCCCTGATGCATGATCTGGGCAAAGGCACCACGCCGCCGGCCGAGTGGCCCACTCATCACGGCCACGAAGCCCGCGGTGTGGTCCTGCTCAAAGGGCTGTGCGCGCGCCTGAAGGTCCCGGTGGCCTATCGCGAGCTGGCGCTGGCCGTGGCCCGCGACCACGGTCGCGCCCACCGGGCCTTGGAACTGCGCCCAGATACGCTGCTGGACGTGATCGAACGCAGCGACGCGTTGCGTCGGCCGCAGCGCTTTGCACAGTTTCTGCTGGCCTGCGAAGCGGACCATCGCGGCCGTACTGGCTTCGAGCAGGCGCCCTACCCGCAAGCGCAGCGCCTGCAGCTGGCGTTGGAGGCGGCCCGTGGCGTGGACGTGGCTTCCCTGGCGCAACAGGGCTTGACGGGCGAGGCGATGCGCGACGCCTTGCGAGCGGCTCGCACGCAGGCCATTGCCAGCGCGCTACCAACCGCATGAATGCCGATCCTGAGCCGGTGGTTGTCAGCGCCCAGCCCGCGCCGCCCAAGGGCCGTGGTACAGGGCGTAACCCGACGCCGCGCTATGCCAGGCAGTCGCGCGAGTCCGAGCCTTCCCATGACGAACCCAGTCACCCACGTACCGTGGTCAGTATCGATGCCACGCGCAGCGTGCTGTCGCGCAATGACTCGCCGGACCTGCCGTTCGGGCAGTCGCTAAATCCTTACCGTGGCTGTGAACATGGCTGTGTTTACTGTTTTGCGCGGCCGAGCCATGCCTACCTCGACTTGTCACCGGGACTCGATTTCGAGACGCGCATCCTGGCCAAGCCGGCCGCGGCCGAGCTACTGGCCGACGCGCTGCGCCGTCCCGATTACCGCTGCGAGGTGTTGGCCATGGGGACCAACACCGATCCGTATCAGCCGGCGGAGCGTGACTGGCGCATCACCCGAAGCGTGCTGGAAGTGTTGCTGGATTGCCGCCATCCGGTAGCTATCGTCACCAAATCGGCCCGCATCTGTCGTGATCTTGACCTACTCAGCGAACTTGCCCGACATGAGCTGGTAAGCGTATTTGTGTCCATCACCACCCAGGACAACGCTCTCGCGCGTACGCTCGAGCCGCGAGCGGCTGCCCCGGCGGCGCGTTTGAAGGCTATCGCCAGATTGACACAGGCCGGTGTGCCCACAGGGGTGCTGGTGTCGCCTATCGTTCCGGCGCTTACCGATCATGAGCTCGAACATATCTTGCAGGCAGCCTACGATGCGGGCGCCCGGTTTGCCGGTTTTAGCCTGCTGCGTTTGCCGGGCGAAGTGGCGGCGCTGTTCGAGGATTGGCTAGTTCAGCATCACCCGCTGCGCGCTGGCCGGGTGATGCACGCGGTACGCGCAACCTGGCGCGGGGAGGTGAGCAGTAGCGCTTTTGGTGCGCGTATGCGCGGCCACGGGCCGCACGCCAAGCTGATCGGCCAACGTTTCGCGCTGGCCAGCCGCCGGTTGGCCATGGGCGGCGCACCGCGGCTCGTCACGCAGCGGTTTCGCCCACCGGCCGGGGGCCAGCTTGGACTGGGGGTGTGAGCCGGGAGATGGTGGGCCCTGCGGGACTCGAACCCGCAACCGACGGATTATGAGTCCGCTGCTCTAACCAATTGAGCTAAAGGCCCTCTTCAATCCGAACGGTCCTCAAGAGACGCGCCCCCCGCACGGGCGGTGACGCCGACGACCGTTCTCAGTCCAGAAAGCTGCGCAGCTTTTCCGAGCGGGTCGGGTGGCGCAGTTTGCGCAGCGCTTTGGCTTCGATTTGCCGGATCCGCTCACGAGTGACGTCAAACTGTTTACCGACTTCCTCGAGCGTGTGGTCGGTGTTCATTTCAATGCCAAAGCGCATGCGCAGCACTTTTGCCTCACGCGGCGTGAGGGAGCCCAGAACGTCCTGGGTGGCGTCGCGAAGGCTGTCGGTGGTGCTGACGTCGATTGGCGAGAGCACATTGGTGTCCTGGATGAAGTCACCGAGGCTCGAATCGTCGTCGTCGCCGATCGGCGTTTCCATGGAGATCGGCTCTTTGGCGATTTTCAGCACCTTACGGATTTTATCCTCGGCCATTTCCATCTTCACGGCCAGCTCTTCCGGTGTCGGTTCGCGGCCAAGCTGCTGGAACAACTGACGCGATACCCGGTTCAGCTTGTTGATGGTCTCGATCATGTGTACCGGAATGCGGATGGTGCGAGCCTGATCGGCAATCGAGCGGGTGATGGCCTGGCGAATCCACCATGTGGCATAGGTGGAGAATTTGTAACCACGGCGATACTCGAACTTGTCGACGGCCTTCATGAGGCCGATGTTGCCCTCCTGAATCAGGTCCAGGAACTGCAAGCCGCGGCTGGTGTACTTCTTGGCGATGGAGATGACCAGGCGCAGGTTGGCCTCGACCATTTCCTTCTTGGCTTGGTTCGAATGGCGCTCGCCGGACAGCATCTGCCGATTGATCTGCTTGATGCGCGCGATATCGAGCCCATTCTCGCGCTCCATCTCCGCCAGCTTGCGCTGCGCGCGACGGATGTCGTCGGTGTACTGCTTCAGGCGGGTACTGTGCTTTTTCTTGGCGCTGATTTGCGTTTCCAGCCAGCCGGTGCTGGTTTCCTGACCAATGAATACGCGCAGGAAATCCTTGCGTGGCATTTCTGCCTTGTTAACGCACAGATCCAGGATCACGTGCTCCTGTTGGCGCAGCCGCTCCATGACGCCACGCATCAGGCCAGCGAGCTCGTCGATCTGCTTGGGGATATAGCGCAACCTGAGCAGGTTCGCTTGCAACTCTTCCTGGAGCGCCGCCAGTTGCTGGGGGTTGGACTTTTTCTTCGCCTGTAGTTTGGTGATCTGCTCACGCAGGTCGCGCAAGAACTCGAAGTGCACACGCACCTGTTCCGGATCTGGACCGATCTCCACCTCCTCGGCTGCCGTCTCGGTATCCAGGTCGGAATCGTCGTCGGACGCATCATCCCCATCACTGTCGACGGTCGGTTCCTCCCCGGCGGCTTCGGGGATGTCCACCGGATCTGGCTCTTCCCCTTCGTGAAAGCCGGCAACGAACGATGCCAAGCGTACCTGGCCGGCCTGAACCTGATCGTACAGGCCGAAGATCTCGTCGACTGCGCGCGGCAGGTTCAGCAGCGCCGCAACGACCTGCAGCTGCCCGGCCTCAATACGCTTCGCAATCGAGATTTCGCCTTCCCGTGTCAGCAGCTCTACGGTACCCATTTCGCGCATATACATGCGTACCGGGTCGGTTGTACGACCTTCGCGCTCGACCGCTGTCAGCGCGGCGGCGGCTTCCTCGACCGCCTCGTCCTCGGTCACGTTGTCGCCGGTCATGAGCAGCTCTTCCATGTCCGGTGGGGCGTCCGCTACGCGGATACCCATTTCCGTGA
>CAZZHF010000223.1:0-3736 GCA_964653545.1 uncultured Gammaproteobacteria bacterium
ACCATCCAGTTCAAGCCCAAGGACCAGTGGCGCGCAGGCATGACGGCCGACAAGTTGGTCGAAGAGTTGGACCGCATCGTCAAGGTGCCCGGCCTGGCCAACATCTGGGTGCCGCCGATTCGCAACCGCATCGACATGCTCGCCACGGGCATCAAAAGCCCGGTCGGCGTCAAGATCGCCGGGCCGGATCTGGCGGAGATCGACCGCGCAACATTCGAGATTGAACGGGTTCTCAAGGATGTTCCCGGTGTCAGCAGCGCCCTGGCCGAGCGCCTGACGGGCGGCCGCTACGTTGACGTCAATATCCGAAGAGATGCCGCTGCCCGCTTTGGACTGAACATCGCTGACGTCCAGTCAGTCATCAGGTCGGCCGTAGGCGGCGAGAACATTGGTGAGACTGTGGAGGGCCTGCAGCGCTTCCCGATCAACATGCGCTACCCGCGCGAGTTCCGCGACTCCCTTGAAAAGCTGCGCACCTTGCCCATCGTCACCGAACGCGGGGCCAGGCTGGTGCTGTCCGACGTGGCGGACGTGCGCATCACCGACGGGCCGCCGATGCTGCGCAGCGAAAACGCCCGCCTGTCCGGTTGGGTCTATGTCGACATCCGCGGGCGCGACCTGAGATCGGCGGTGCAGGACATGCAAAAGGCCGTCGCCGAAAAGGTCAAGCTGCCGCCAGGCTACTCAATCTCCTGGTCAGGCCAGTTCGAATTTCTGGAGCGCGCCACCGCCAAGCTGAAGATTGTGGTGCCCTTCACGCTGATGATCATTTTTGTACTGCTGTACCTCACCTTCAAACGGTTCGAGGAGGCCACGCTGATCATGGCCACGCTGCCGTTCGCCTTGGTGGGTGGCATCTGGCTGCTCTACTTGCTCAGCTACAACATGTCGGTGGCCGCTGCGGTAGGCTTCATCGCCCTGGCCGGAGTCTCGGCCGAGTTCGGTGTGATCATGCTGCTGTACCTCAAGCACGCTTGGGAAGAGCGCCTGGCCCAGGGCAAGACCGACGATGACAGCCTGCTGGACGCAATCCGTGAGGGCGCTGTTCTGAGGGTGCGGCCAAAGGCCATGACAGTCGCGGTCATCCTGGCCGGTCTGTTTCCCATCATGTGGGGAACCGGAACCGGTTCGGAAGTCATGCAGCGCATCGCGGCGCCAATGGTCGGGGGGATGATCACCGCTCCGCTGCTGTCGATGTTCGTCATCCCGGCGGTCTACCTGTTGATGCGTCGACCACGCCGGGCTGCGCCCACGGGCTGCGGTTAGGACTTGGCGCCTGATTGGGCACCGCACGCGTTCGCCGATCACAGCTTGGCTGTCAATCCTGCGCCAGTGCGTGGATGATCGGACAGGTGCCCTTCGCGGTACCCGTATCACACTCGCGCAGCAGCGCAGTCAAAGCTTTGCGCATCGCCTTGAGGTCCGCGAGCTTGCTCTCAATGACTTCCAGCTTATGTGCGGCGAGTTCGCGGGTCTCGGCGCACGCACGCGACTCATCGAGATCTAGCAGGCTGCCGATCTCGTCCAGCGTGAGGCCCAAACCTTGCGCACGCTTGATGAACCGCACACGTTTGACGGCATCAATGCCATAGCGGCGCTGGCCGTTCATCGGTCTTTCAGGTTCGGTCATCAATCTGCGGCGCTGGTAGTAGCGCACGGTCTCGACGTTCACGCCCGCCGCGGTGGCCAGTCGCCCTATGGTCAGCTCGGTCATTGCTACCCCTCTTGACTCCGTACTATGGTACGGACTTTAAACTCTTCGCCATGCAACAGGTTCACTCAACAATGGAAAGACGCTCAGTCAAAGGGGCGCTCCTGGCGGGCGCCCTGGCCGCCATCGGTGCCTCGGCGTGCTGCGTCGGTCCACTCGTGTTGCTGATGTTGGGAATTGGCGGAACCTGGGTGGCCAGTCTCACTGCGCTTGAGCCGCTGCGGCCCTGGCTCGTTGGCGCGACTGTGCTGTTTCTTGGGTTGGCGTACCGCCGCCTTTACTTGCGTTCGCCGGTCTGTGAACCGGGCGCTGCGTGCGCCAAACCGATAGTGCTTGGGCGTCAGCGCAGGATCTTCTGGCTCGTGTCGCTGGCGCTTGTGGCATTGTTGTCGGCCCCCTGGTTGGCGCCGTTCTTCTTTTGAAAGGACTTCCCATGCGTAAGTCGCTTACTAGCCTGATGGTCGCCTTGGTTCCCCTCGTCGGCCTTGCGGCCACACCCCAATCCACCATTCTTGATGTGCGGAACATGACCTGCAGCCTGTGCCCTTTGACGGTCAAGAAGTCCCTTGAGCAGGTGCCCGGCGTGAGCCAGGTGCGCATCGACTTCGAGAAGAAGACGGCGATGGTTACTTTCGACGCCGACAGGACCACCGCCGCCGCACTGGCCAAGGCCACCACCGACGCGGGCTACCCATCGACGGTGCGCAAGTGACAGCAGCCACCATCGCCACACTGGACTCGGTCCTGACTTGCCCTCATTGCGGGCACACCAAGATGGAGCGCATGCCCACCGACGCATGCCAGTTCTTCTACGAATGCGAGCAGTGCAAGACGATGTTGCGGCCCAAGACCGGGGACTGCTGCGTGTTTTGCTCCTACGGCTCGGTGAAGTGTCCACCTGTTCAGTTGGAACGGGGATGCTCCAGTTGCGGGGGTTGACGGCCGTCGGGTGCGTAAGCGGCGACGACGGCTGCGGCGCGCGTACGCCGCATGCCGTCTGCAATTGAATCCCTGGAATAGGGGGTCGGGTCAGCGCCGCACCAACGACACCACGCAGTTGCTCACATCCATATACACGGGGTCCCCGGGCTTCAACTGGGACGCATCCTTGTCTAAAGGAACTACGCGGCGCTGAGTTCGTCCGAGGCGCTTGTACTTGACGAGTGCGAAAGGACTTGCGCCCAGTTGCTCAGCCGTCAGCGACAGCCTGCAATCCGAGAACTGCGGTGCGGCGATGCTCGCGGCCGCGCCCATCGACTCGATTTCGCCCTCCCGCCATCCGTCCGCAAAGTTGTACTTTCCCGCGTATACAGTGCTGCAACCGGCCGCCACAGCGCTTACGAGCAGCACCGTAGCGGTCAAGCACATTCGTGGCCAGCTATTGGCCGAGCGCAATGTCGTGGTCATGCTCACTTGATCTCGAAGCGGGCCGTGGCCGCCGGCTTGCCCGCCAGCGTCACGAGTGCAATGCCCTTGGTCCCCTTGGCCACCTTGAACGTCCCTTTGGCTTCGAGCTTGTCGCCGGCCGGTGACAGGTCGGCCTCGGTTTTCTCGGCACCGTTCAGCAGCGTGACCTTGGCTTTCGCGCCATCAAGCTTCACAGCCTTGCCGTGGTCACTCACGTAGATTTGGATCATGTCGGGCTTGGTCACAATTTCCACATCGCCCGCTTTGGTTTCCACCACCACGCCGCCGAATTTGGACGTGTGGTCATGGTTGCCGGCAGCCTGTGCGGTTGCGGCGCTGACAGCGAAGGTGGCCAGAATGGCGAGGGTCTTGAGTTTCATGGTGTTTCCTTTCGGGTTGGGTTGTCAGAAGGTTTCAGAGCCAGAGTCCTCGACGAGGGCTGCAATCGGCTTGCGGCCAAAAAGCGCCACCATCGCAGGGGTCAGCCATCGCCAGGCGCGAGGGCTTTCGGCCATCGACAGATCGTTCTCGATTACTCGCGTCGCCATACATCCCTCATCGCCATAATGATCTGAGCGATTTCTCCATCCGCCAAACCGGGATACAGCGGAAGAGAGA
>CAZZHF010000223.1:3746-4958 GCA_964653545.1 uncultured Gammaproteobacteria bacterium
AAGAGTCAAGCAGGGTCGAGGTGATCAGGCCCGAGAAAATCACCACGGCCACGGGGTGCAGGATTTCGGTGCCGGGCATGTCGGCCTCAAACAGCAGCGGGGCCAGCGCCAGCGCAGCCACCAGCGCCGTCATCAGCACGGGCGTCAACCGCTCCTGCGAGCCGCGCAGCAGCATCTGCGTGTTGAAGTTCTCGCCCTCGAAGGCACACAGGTTGATGTAGTGCGACACCTTCAGGATGCCGTTGCGAATGGCAATGCCCGCCAGCGTGATGAAGCCCACCAGCGCCGCCACGCTCAGCGGCTGGCCCGACAGCCACAGGCCCACCACCGCTCCCACCAGCGCCAGCGGAATGTTGGCCATGATGATGGCCGCCAGAATGCCCGAGCGGTAGCGCGAATACAGGATCAGGAAGATCAGCCCCACCGATGCGATGGACAGCAGCCCGATCAGCCTTGACGCTTCCTCCTGCGCCTGGAACTGGCCGCCGATGCTGATGAAGTAGCCCTCGGGCAGCTTGGTTTCGCTGATCGCTGTGCGGATGTCGGTCACCACATCGCTCAGCGCGCGCCCCTGGGCATTGGCCGACAACACGATACGGCGGCGCCCGTCGTCGCGGCTGACCTGGTTGGGCCCGTCAGACTCTTCCACCGACGCCAGCTGCGACAGGGGTACGCGACCGCCGGGTGTATCGATCATCAAGTTGCGCAGGCCCTCGATGCCGCGTGATGTTTCGGGCAGGCGCAGCACCAGGTTGAAGCGGCGGCTGCCCTCCACGATCTGCGTCACGCGCTCGCCGTCGATCAGCACCTGCAGCTCGGCCAGCAGCTTGGCGGGCGGTATGCCCAGGCCCAGTGCCCGGTCGTAGTCCACCTGGACCTTGATCTGTGGCGTCAGCACCTGCTTTTCCACTTCGAGGTCCACCACGCCGTTGATGGACGACAGCCGCAGGCGCAGCGCCTCGGCCTCACCGCGCAGCACGTCCAGGTCATCACCAAAAATCTTGATGGCGATCTGCGAGCGTACGCCCGACAGCATGTGGTCGATGCGGTGGCTGATGGGCTGGCCGATGCCGATGGCCGCTGGCAGTGTGGCGATGCGGCTGCGAATGTCGGCATACACCGCCTCCAGGCTGCGGTCGCTGCGCTTGAGCTTCAGGTCCAGCTCCGACACGTGCACACCCTCGGCGTGTTCGTCTAGCTCGGCGCGGCCCG
>CAZZHF010000224.1:0-4939 GCA_964653545.1 uncultured Gammaproteobacteria bacterium
GGCTGACGCCGTGGACATCGGCAAGACCATCCACCCGCACCCCACGCTGGGCGAGAGCATCGGCATGGCGGCAGAGGTGGCGCACGGCAGCTGTACCGACGTGCCACCGGCGCGCCGATAACACCCTGCAACTGCGTCTGTGCAAGCAAGGGCACGGCGGTATCATTGCCGCCATGCCCAGCATCAACGACCACGAATACAGCATCTTCAGCCAGAACGGCGAGGACGGCATCATTGCCTTCCTGACCAGCGGCCTGAAGGACAACCGCCAGCGTTTCATCGAGATCGGCACGTCCGACGGCGGCGAGAACAACAGCATGTACCTGCTGCGCCGCGGCTGGACCGGGTTGGGCATAGATGTGGACCCCGAAAACATCAGGCGTTACCTGGCCCGGGTGGGCCACAAGCCGTTTGCCCAACGCCTGACCCTGGCGCTCATGAAAGTGGGCTGGGACAACTGCCAGTGGATCATTGACGATTACGGCGACACAGCGCCCGATTTCTTCTCGCTGGACATCGACAGCGTGGATTACTACGTGGCGTACCGGATGCTGCAGCGCGGCTTCCGCCCGGCGGTGGTCTGCTGTGAATACAACGCGTTCCTGGGCAAGGACCCGTTGACGGTCATGTTCGAGGCTGATTTCTCGCGGCGGCGCCTGGACCCGCAGCGTGGCCTGTATTTCGGTGTGTCGGTGGCAGCCTGGCGGCACCTGTTTGAACAGTACGGCTACAAATTCTGTGGCGTGGACAAAGCCGGCGTGAACGTGTTCTTCTGCCTGCCTGAGGCATTCACCCCTGGCTTCCTTGACGATGTCACAGGCCTCGAGTTCGCCTACACCAAGGTCTTTACCGACAAGTTCCGCATGTCGGGCGAGGCGCTGGAGCAGGAGTTGCGGGCCCGACCGGACCTGGTATTCGTGGATGTGACTGAAGAGAACGTCGAAGACGTGGTGGCCGACTGCGACCGGCCGGCGGAAGAGGGGCCCCAGGTCTTTACGTTGACCCAGGCCGGCGGTGCGGACAACCGCCCACAGGCAAGCAGCAGTACCGGTATTCCTGTGCCGGCAAAAATGCCTGTGGTTCACGCGGCGGCAACATTCCATGCCGAAGGCTACGAGCGTTTCGGCCGGGAGTTCATTGACTCCTTCCGCCGCCACTGGCCCAAGGAAACCAAGCTGTGGATCTTTGCCGAGGGCTGCAAACCCGAAGGCTGTGACCGCGTGATCGTGCGCGACCTGCACGAGGACGCCAGGGACCTGGTCGAGTTCAAGCAGCGCCATGCCAACAACCCGGGGGCGCGGGGCCATTTTGGCGAGACCTACCAGTACATGCTGGATTCCGTGCGCTGGAGCCACCGCATCTTTGCGCTGCGTGAAGCCGCCCTGCGCAGCGACGCGGACATCCTGGTGAACATCGATGCGGACATCGTGTGCTTTCGCGACATGCCGATCGAGTTCCTGGCCACGCTCATGCCCGCAGACGCGGACATCGCCTTCATGCCGCGCAAGAACATCTATTCGGAGTGCAGCTTCGTCCTGTACAACCTGCGCAATCCCGTGGTGCGCAAGTTCATCACCGACCACACCGACTACTACACCCACGACAAGATCTTCCAGTTGTTCCGCTGGACCGACTGCCACGCGTTCGATGCCATGGTGGCCGCACACCGCAAGGCGGGCACGCTGAAGTTCTACAACCTCAACGAAGGCGTGCCGGATTCGATGCACCCATTCGTCAACGGGCCGCTGGGCAGCTACATGGACCACCTCAAGGGCGGTCGCAAGGACGAAGGCCGCTCCAGCGACAAGGACCTGGTGGTCGCGCGCACTGAAGAGTACTGGACCAAGGCCCGGTCAGCGGCCAAGTAAGTCCACGATCCGTTGCCAGTGCGCCGGTTCCACCGGCATCACCGACAGCCGGTTGCCCCGCTGAAGCAGCCGCATGCCGGCCAGGGCCGGTGTGGCGCGCAGCTCGGGCAGGCCCAGCAGCCGGGTCTTGCGCAAAGCCTGCACATCCAGCAACAGCCAGCGTGGATCGTCGGCCGTGGACTTCGGGTCGAAATAGGGCGACGCCGGGTCGAACTGCGTGGGGTCTGGCCGGGTGCCTGAGGCTACCCGAGCAAGGCCCACCACGCCAGGTTCGGCACAGCTGGAGTGATAGAACAACACGCCGTCGCCCACTTTCATGCCGTCGCGCATGAAATTGCGTGCCTGGTAGTTGCGTACGCCAGTCCAGGGCACGGTGGACTTTGGTGCCGCCAGCGCGTCGTCGATGGAGCATTCATCGGGTTCGGTCTTCATCAGCCAGTACTGGGTCATGGGCGGCATTGTGCTTCAGGGGCGTACGCCGGGCGTTTCAAGCCGCATGCCCATGGCGCGCGAAGCCAGGTACAGCTCGAGTTCGGCCATTTCGGTGCTGTGTGCCGCCAGCGGCTCGGCCCGCACGCCGGTCATGCACCCGCGCAGTCGGCGCGAGAGCGAACCCACGGCCTGCCACTCGAGCCGGTACAGGGGGTAGCCGGTGGGATGGCCCTGGGGTATCACGCTGCCGCCCAGGCGCAGGCCGGCACGTTCGTCGTGGCACTGCGCACAGGACAGGTTGAGCTGGCCCATGCGTGTGGCGTACAACTGTGCGCCGCGCCTGCGAAACGGCATGAGCCTGGCGTCGTCCGGGGGAGCGATCGGCTCGCCCCGTGACTGGTGGGCCACCCAGGTTTCCAGGGCCAGCAGCGGCTGGCTTTCGGGGCCCAGCGCCGGTGCCTGCTGGTGGCGCTCGCGGCACAGGTTGATGCGGTGTGCCAGAGTCACCGGGCGGTTCAGGGCAGCGTCGAACGCGGGATAGCGCGCTGCCACGCCGCGCAGGCTCGCGGTGCTGTGGCAGGCGGTGCAGGCCTTGCTTTGGGGCAGGGGCGGGCGCTGGAACAGGGCTTCGCCCTCCGCGACCCAGAGCATCGCCGGGTTCTGGCTGTCATCGCGTTGCATGGCCTGCGTGGCGGGACGCATGTCGTCAAAGCCGGAACGGCGTGCACCTGGGACACCCTGTGCGGCAACGGTCGTCGCGGCCAGCAAAGATGCCAGGACCAGCAGGAGAGTCATGACACGCTGAGCGCCACGCTTTCCGTGTGCAGAAAGCCGTTGTCGCCCTCCCAGCGGAATTCGATCAGGCCGCTTTGCGTGGCGACTGTGTGGAACGCGATGTACGGGTTGGCCGAAATCGCGGGGAACAGCTCAGCCGTGAAGACGGTCGCGCCGTCGTAGCGGCAACTGAATCGCTGGATGATGTCGCGTGGCAGGCGCTTGCCGTCCATGCCGGGGCGGTAGCCCGTTTCCATCGGATGGCCGATGGTGATGCGGATCTCGATGACCTCGCCGCGCCGCGCGATCCTGGGCATGTTGATGAGGGTACGTGTGGTCATTGCACGACGTCGCCTTCGATGCATGCCGCCAGCGTCACGATGACATCGACCGTGTGCTGCCAGTGAGACCCGTCGGACAATCGCGCCACCGCCACGAGTTTCTGCGATGTGGCCAGGCGAATGCGAGTGGCTACCTGCGCCTTGCCGGCTCTTGGGCCGAGCGCCACCTTGAGCACCTCGCGCTGCGGGTTGCGCTCATTGAATACAGCCAGGGCCACAACGTGGTCGGTCGCAGTCATGGGTGAGTCGACCGACACGGTCATGGGAACGGTGTTGCCGTTGTCCACGAGTTGCGCAATATCCAGGTGCACGCGGCCAGTCTGCGCCGTCGCACCGCCTGTGAACTGCCGCACGGCGGTGGCGAGTTCGTCGCCCTGGGCAAGGGCAGGGCGCACCAGCACGGTGGCGGCCAGTGCCGCGCCGGTTGTCAGCGCGTATCGGCGAGTGGCCTTCATTGAAGCGTCACCAGATAAGCCACGACGTCTTCCACCTGCTGCGCACTCAGGATGGGTTGCCCGATGGACGCGCGTCCCACCCGGACCAGGCCGCCGGTGTGGTGGTAGGGCGGCATGATCGAGTCACGGTTGAGCTGGCGTGAATCGGCCAGGCGCAGGCGCAACTGGGCAGCGCTCAGGCGCTTGCCCGCACCGTCCAGCGGCGGCGCCAGGTTGCCCTGGAAACGTTCCTCGGCAATGGGCGCACTGTGGCACAGCAGACACAGACCCTGCTGGCGGTTGGCCACAATGGCACGGCCCCGCGCAGCGTCACCCGGCTCGGCACTCAGCGGCTGGTCGATACCGTCGCCTGTGGCCCGCCAGGACGGCCCCTGTGCCGCTGCAGGGGCCGACACGGCAACCACCAGGGCCAGGGCATGGATTGTCCGTGCGGCATGGCGCATCGGCATCAGGCCCGCTTCAGGCTCTGGTCTTTCAGCGGCAGGTCGCGGATGCGCCGGCCGGTGGCGGCGAAGATGGCGTTCAGCACCGCCGGGGCGGCCACAGCAATGGTGGGCTCACCGACGCCCCCCCAGAAGCCACCCGAGGCCACCACAATGGTTTCCACCTTGGGCATGTGGCGCATGTGCATCACGGGATAGGTGCTGAAGTTGTCCTGCTCGATCCGCCCGTCCTTGACCGTGCACGAACCGAACAGCGCTGCTGACAGGCCATAGACGAACGAGCCTTCCACCTGGGCCTCGATCTGCTGCGGGTTCACGGCATAACCGGGGTCGGTGGCTGCCACGATGCGGTGGATGGTGAGTTCTCCCCCGGCGCTGACCGATACCTCGGCACAGGCCGCCACATAGCTGCCAAAGCCGTGGGTCTGCGCCAGGCCGCGGAATACCTTTTGGCCGTTCACGTCCGGTGCCGGCGTGCCCCATTTGACACGTTCGGCCACCGCGTTGAGAACGGCCAGATGTTTGGGCGTCTTGTCCATGAGCTTGCGGCGCAGTGCCAGCGGATCCTGGCGCGTGGCAGCCGCGATTTCGTCAATGAAGCATTCCAGGTACACCGTGTTCTGGTT
>CAZZHF010000225.1:0-4885 GCA_964653545.1 uncultured Gammaproteobacteria bacterium
CGCCTTCAACGAGGTGCAGGCCAAGATCAGCCAAGCCGTCGAGCGCTTGCCGGACGACATTGATGCGCCGGTAGTGGCCAAGCTCGAAACCGGGTCGCAGGCCATCATGTGGCTGTCGCTGGAGGGCGATCGCACCGATCCGCAGCTGGACATGTACGCGCGCACGGTGCTCAAGAAACGCCTGGAGACCATCGACGGCGTGGGCGAGGTGCAGATGGGTGGGGTGCAGGAGCGCGCCATTCGCGTCAACGTGGACCTGAACCGCGCCACGGCGCTCGGTGTGACGGCGCAGGACATCACCGCGGCCCTGGCCAATGAGCACCTGCAACTACCCGGCGGCTTCCTTGTGGGCGGCCAGACCGAGCACCTGATCAAGCTCGATCAGGAATACCACTCGGTGGACGAATTGCAGCGCCTGGTTGTGGGTTATCGCGAGCGGGCGCCGATCCTGCTCAAGGACGTGGCGCAGGTGGAAGACGGCGGCAAGGACCGCCGTCAGGCGGCCTACCAGCGTGGCCGGGTGTCAATGGGGCTTGGCATTATCAAGATCAGCAACGCCAACACAGTGGCCATTGCCCGCGAGGTGAAGCGCCGCCTCGATAGCGAGTTCCGTCCATCGTTGCCACCCGGTATGAGTCTGTCGGTCACCTGGGACGACAGTGACTTCATCGAGCGCACCATCGCCGCGCTGACCGAGCATATCTACCTGGGCGCGGGGCTGGCGGCGCTGGTCGTGTTTGCCTTCCTGGTCAATCTGCGGGCCACGTTTATCGTCGCGCTGGCCATCCCGGTGTCCTTGCTGGCATCGGTGATGATCATGTATTTCCTCGGCTACACGCTGAACACCATGACCATGCTGGCCCTGCTGCTGTTGATCGGCGTGGTGGTGGACGACGCCATCGTGGTGCTGGAGAACGTCCACCGGCATATGCACGAGCGTCCCGGCGAGCCGAAACAGGCTGCCGCCGTGGGCACGCAACAGGTCTATTTCGCCATCGTTGCGGCGACGTTCGCGCTGGTGTGCATTTTTGGCCCGGTGATCTTCATGGAAGGCGTCATGGGCATGTTCTTCGAGTCGTTCGCCGTGGTGGTCGCGTCCGGCGTGCTGGCCTCGCTGTTCGTGGCGGTGACCTTGACGCCGATGCTGTGTTCGCGCCTGCTCAAGGTAGAGGTGCATCAGGGGCGGCTGGCGCGCGCCAGCTTCGCCGCCATGGGAGGGGTAGAGACCGCCTATCGACATGCTTTGCGTTGGGTGCTGCGCTGGCGCTGGCTGACTCTGCTGCTGGCAGTGCTGGTGGTGCTGCCGGCGGGTGTGCTGTTCGGATCGATCGGCAAGGCCTTCGAGCCCGAGGTGGACGAAAGCGGTTTTCTGGTGACCTTCAAGACGCCGCTGGGATCGAGCCTGGCGTATACGGAACGGCGTATGCGCGACATCGAGGCGCTGCTCCAGCAGCAGCCGGAGGTGCGCGATTTCTGGTCGGCAGTGGGTCTCGGTCCGTTGGGGCAGGTCAGCCAGGGCATGGTGTTCGTGCGCCTGATGCCGGCCGAGCAGCGCTCAGCTCATCAGTACGCGATCATCGCGCGGGTGCAGGACGCGATGAAGGACATTGCCGGCATCGAGGCGTTTGCCGGTCGGGTGCCGGTGGTGCAGGGCGCGCGTGGCGAGCCGCTGCAATTTGTGCTGCGCGGGGTGGACCTGAAGCGGGTTGCCGGGCTGGCGGAGGATTTGCATCAGAAGCTTACCCGCGAGCATCCCGAGTTGGGCTACCTGGATATGGATCTGAAGCTTGACCTGCCGCAACTGAAGCTCGAAATCGATCGTGTGCGGGCGGCCAGCCTGGGTCTGAGCGCCGCCAGCGTGGCGCAGGCGGTCAATATGATGATGGGCGGCCAGGACGTGGCCTATTTCAACGACGAGCCGGGCGACGGCGAGCGCTACGACGTGCGCGTCAAGGCCGTGGAAGGCCAGGTCACCCGTCCCGAGCACCTGCGGCGCATCTACCTGCGCAGTACCAGTGGCGAACTGGTTCGGGCCGACACCGTGGCGCGTTTCGAGGAGCGCCTGGGACCGGCAGTGATCGCCCGCTACGACCTGCGCTATGCGGCGAATTTCTTCGCCGAGCCTAAAGTGGCGCTGAACGATGCCATCGCCGCCGTGCAGGGCGCTGCCGGTGATCTGCCGGAGGGTTACGAGGTAACCATGGTGCGTCAGACCAAGGATTTCGCCGACACGGTGCGTATTCTGACCAGCACTATTGTGTTGGCGATGGTGCTCCTGTACATGGTACTGGCCAGCCAGTTCAACTCGTTGGTGCAGCCGTTGATCATCATGGTGGCGCAACCGCTGGCCGCGGTGGGCGGCTTGTTTGGCTTGTGGTTGTTCGGTATGACGCTGAATATTTATTCTATGATTGGCATGGTGCTGCTGGTGGGTCTGGTGGCCAAGAACTCGATCCTGCTGGTGGATCTGACCAACCAGATGCGCGTGGCCGGCAAGGATATCGATCAGGCTCTTATGGACGCCTGCCCAATCCGCCTGCGGCCGGTACTGATGACCTCGCTGACCATCATTCTGGCCATGCTGCCGGCGGCGCTGGGCTTTGGCACCGGCTTCGAGGCCAACGGTCCGTTGGCGGTCACCATTATTGGGGGTATGCTCAGTTCCACCGTGCTTACGCTACTGGTGGTGCCGGCGTTGTATTCGCTGTCTGAACACGGACTGATACGCCTGCGCCGACGCCGCGGCGGAACTCGAGCGGTTCCCGAGTCCGTTTGAGCCACTCCTAGGCGCCGGCCGGTGCGGGTGCCGGTGGGCCGTACTCGGCGCACAGCACGTCTATCAGGCGGCGGGTGCGCTCATCCGCCAGCGCATAGCGGATCTTGGGACCGTCGCGCTCGGTAACCACCAGCCCGGCGCCGCGCAGCCGGGCCAGATGCTGTGACAGCGCCGATTGCGTGAGAGGCACATGACGGTTCAGGTCACACACCGCCAGCGGTTGCTCGGCGAGGGCGCACAGCATGAGCAGACGATGCTCATTGCCGATTGCTTTCAAAATAGCGGCGGTGGCGCCGGCCGCGGCGCGCATCGCAGCCCATTGGGCCTTATTCTTTTGCATGATTTTTCTTTTAGTTGGCGTTCCCGTAGACGCACATAGTAGGTGATGCTAATAAGTGCCGGGTGTGACTAATTACACATCCTGGACTCTACCTGAGGATGCCTTGACGTGAAACCGGACATCGACTCATTTTTCGATCCTGTGACTGGAACCTGGTCGTATCTGGTGGTCGATCCGGACACTCAACAGGCGGCTATCATCGATCCGGTGCTGGATTTCGATGCGGCATCCGCCAGAATCGCGCGGTCAAACGCCGACCGGATCGTGGAAACGGCGCGCCAGCGCGGGTTGACGGTGGCGTGGATACTCGAAACCCATGCTCACGCCGATCATTTGAGTGCCGCGGCCTATCTGAAGCGGCAGTTTGCGGCGCCGGTTGCCATTGGTGTCGGCATCCGCGAGGTGCAGGAGACCTTCGCGCGGGTGTTCAACCTTGGCCCCGACTTTGCCTGCGATGGCTCACAATTCGACCGCCTGCTCGGCGATGGTGAGGTGCTGCCGCTGGGCAATCTCGCTATCCGCGTGCTGGCAACCCCAGGTCATACCAGCGATAGCGTCAGTTACGTCGTCGGGGATGCGGTATTCGTGGGAGACACCCTGTTTTTACCCGATGCGGGCAGTGCGCGCTGTGATTTTCCGGGCGGAGATGCGGCCACGTTATACCGGTCGATCCAGCTGCTGTTCGCGCTGGGCGAGGACATGCGGCTGTTTGTGTGCCACGACTATCCGCCGGCAGGCCGCGAACCCCGCTGCGAGAGCACAGTAGCGGCGCAGCGCGCGGGCAACATCCATCTGCGCGATGGCGTGAACATGGAGGCTTTTGTCCAGATGCGCACTGCCCGCGACGCTACGCTGGGCATGCCAAAGCTGATCTTGCCGGCGATTCAGGTCAACATCCGCGCTGGCGATATGCCGCCAGCAGAGGACAACGGCGGGGTCTACCTGAAGTTGCCGGTGGACATGCTGTGACGGTGGCCGACGAGCTGTGCATCCTTAATTCCGTCTCGCGCTGACAGCAGGGAGATTCCATGACCGGGTTCACACCTTTCACCGCCTTGGGTGGTGGTTTGCTGATAGGCCTCTCCGCGGTGCTGCTGTTATGGCTGAACGGGCGCATCGCCGGCATCAGCGGCATTCTGAACGGTGCGCTGGCCCGCCAGCCTGGCGACAGCGCCTGGCGAGTCACGTTTCTGGTCGGGCTATTGCTGGGTGGCGGGCTGTTCTGGTGGCTGACTCCGCACGCGTTCGAACCCCGCCAGGGTTTTCCGATATCGCTGCTGCTTGGCGCCGGGTTTCTGGTGGGTTTTGGAACCCGCCTTGGCAGCGGCTGCACCAGTGGTCATGGCGTATGCGGTCTTGGGCGACGCTCAATGCGCTCCGTGTTAGCCACCGTCACCTTCGTCGGTTGTGGGATGTTGACCGTCTTCGTTACGCGTCATCTGTGGGGTTGAGCAGATGTACCGAAATCTCGCTGCCTTGCTTTGTGGCGTGCTCTTTGGCGTGGGGCTGGCGTTGGCGCAGATGATCGACCCGAACAAGGTGCTGGCCTTTCTTGATGTCGCTGGGGCCTGGGATCCGAGTCTCGTCCTGGTGATGGGGGGTGGTGCCGGGGTTACCGCGCTGCTGTTCCCTTGGGTGCTGCGCAGGCCCCAGCCGCGGTTTGATGCCAAGTTTTATTTACCGACCAAGCGCCAGGCGGACGTGCGGCTGGTGCTGGGCGCGGCGATCTTTGGTATCGGCTGGGGCTTGGCTGGCTATTGTCCAGGCCC
>CAZZHF010000226.1:0-4879 GCA_964653545.1 uncultured Gammaproteobacteria bacterium
TGCGCCTGGACCAACTCATGCACGCACGCCGCACTGATCGGGGCTTCAGCACCCGACCCGCGCGACAGCTCCTGAGCACGCTGCGTCGGCGTGAGCAGCTGAAAATCACCCAGCGTCTGCGCGCCCGCCACCAGCTGCCGGCACAGCGCGACAAAACGGTCCAGAAATCCCGGCGCCTCGAATGCCCGCTCGGGATAACCGAGGGTCAGGACCAGCGCGTCCTCAACGCCCTGAACCACGAAATTGAGGCTGCCCTCGACCGGTGGCGCGAAGATCTCGGCCGTGACCGGCTTGCCGACCACGTCGTCCCGATCAGGGACAAAGTGGTAGAAATTGAACAGACAGGCGAGTCGCCCGGCCGGCAGCAGGCGGGTTTGTGCACCGATCGACAACTGCCGGTGATCGCGCACCCGCCGCTGGAAATCGCGTGCGTAACCCAGCAACTCGCCAATAGCAATGTCGGGGTGCAGCACATCCTGGCGAAACACGAACGGTAACTGGGCGTAGAAGCAGCCGAGGGAGTCCTCATGGACACGCGCGCGTCCGCTGGCGAACTCCAGCACCCAGAAGTCCGCGGCATTACGGGCATAACGCGACAACAGCAGGCCATACAGGCATTTGAGCAACAGCACCGGGGTCACCCGCTGGCTACGCGCATAGCGTTGCAGTTGTATCCAGAGCTCGGCGTCGATCTCGGCCGTATCGGTGGTGATCGCGCCATCGGACGGAGCGCTGCTCGGTAGCTCGGGCGCCTCGGTGCCCGCCAGTTCGGCGGACCAGAAATCCAAACTCACATGCCGATCGGTACTGGCAAGACTGTGCGTAACGAAATCGACAAACGGACCGGGCACCGTCTGCGTTGGCGCACCGATACGCAAGGCCTCGTAGGCGGCAAATAGTTTGCGAGCGAGTACGCTGCCGCTCACCCCGTCGAGCAGGATGTGGTGGAAGGCCTCGACCCGGACATGCCCGCCATCGCGCAGCTTGAGCAGGGCATGATGGATCAGCCCGTCACGCGCGATATCGTAGGGCCGCTGGACCATGCTCCGCAGCCTGCCTGACAGGTCCACGTCGGGGACCTGCTGCGTCGACAGGTCCACCACCTCGACGGCCGCGGATCGGCTGCGGTACACAACCTGATAGGCGACGTCCGCATAGGGTGACGAGCAGCCGACGATTCTGGTTCTGAGTACCGGCTCCGCGTCAGTGACCTGTTGCAGCGCCTGCTGCCAGGCGGCTTCGTCCACCGGCTCGCTGAAACGAGCCGCCCAGCCCATGTTGTTTTGCAATGTGTCCGGGCGCAGCAGCGCGTCCAGATAGATATCGCGCTGATTGGGGGTCAGCGGGAGTATTTGTTCAACCTGGGCGGCATCCACGCCCAGTAAAGACATCAGCTCGGCGCTGTCCAGTACCGAGACCCGGTCCAGCGGCTGCTGTTGATCGGCGATCAGGCCAGCCACCAAGCGCCAGTAGTGGGCCATCATCTGCGCGATGGTCGAGGCGTCGAACAGGTCCGTGTTGTAGTCGGCGGCGACGCTCAAGCCGGCGTCGGTTTCGGCCACCGACAGCGTCAACTCGTAACGCGCGAGATTGCCCTCCAGAACTACCGGCTGCGCGCTTACTCCTTCCAGTTGCAGATCGCCCGCGCCGGGCATGCGATTTTGCAACTGAAATGCTACCTGCGCCCCTGGCGCATAACCGGCGTGGCGGCCCACCCGCAACTCATCCAGCAAACGGGTAACCGGCAGCTGCTGGTGCGCAAACGCCTCCAGCACCACCTGGCGTACGGATTCGAGATACTCGCCAGCGCTGGGGTTGCCGGAAAGGTCGGTACGGATGACCAGGCTGTTGATGAAGTAGCCGACCAGGGGTTCGACCGCCACCTGATCCCGACCGGCGATGGGTACCCCCAGGCAAAGATCCTTCTGCCCGGAGTAGCGCGACAGCAACAGCTGGTAGGCGGCCAGATACAGCACGAACGGCGTGATGCCCTGGCTGCGACAAAAGGCAGCCACCGCCGCTGGCAAGTGGTCCGGTACCGACGCTTCCAGATGCGCGCCTTTGAATGTTTGCACCGCCCCGCGCGGGCGATCGGTTGGCAGCCGCAGTACGTCGGGAGCGCCCTCAAGTTGCCTGCGCCAATAATCCAGCAAGGTTTGCAGGGCGTCGCCGCTGAGCTGGGTTGCCTCCCAAACCGCATAGTCGGCGTACTGGACCTGCAGTGCCTGCCAGGTTGGCGCCACACCCTGCCGTGCCGCCGCATAGGCCCTGACCAGGTCGTGCTGGAGAATCGGTACCGACCAGCCATCGGCCGCCAGATGGTGCACGGTCACCATCAGGATATTCAGATCGGCGCCCAGGCGCGCCACCTTCATGCGCACCGGAGGGTCGGTGACCAGATCGAACGGCCGCTGCGCCTCGACCAGGGCCAACTGGCCGGCATACGCCATTGCGTCGACCCCATCGGGCAGCGGCGCATCCTCGACCTGGAGCAGCCCCAGCGGGTGATCGTGTACCTGCTGGATCGGCTCGCCGTCGATCAGGGGGAAGGTGGTACGCAGACTCTCGTGCCGCTGCACCAGCATCTGAAACGCGGTTGCCAGCGCCTCCAAATCCAGCGGCCCACGCAGCAGCAGCGCCGCCGGCATATTGAACAGCGGACTGTCCGGCGCAAGCTGTTGCATCAGCCACAGGCCGCGCTGACCCTGCGTCAACGGCACCTCGGCAGCGGGCGGACGCGGCGTCAGCGGCGCCAGTTTCAGTCCTGCGCCGGAACGTTTCGCCTCATCCACAGCCGTTGCAAGGCGAGCAACGGTGGTGGCCTCGAACAGCACCCGCAGGGGCAGGTCGATCTGCCATTCTTTCTGGATGCGGGCAATGATCTGCGTGGCCAGCAGCGAATGTCCGCCCAGTTCGAAAAAGTTGTCCTCGACGCCGACTTGGGGAATCCGCAGCACGTCCATCCACAGTTCCGCGACACGCCGCTCGGTGGGTGTACGCGGCGCGACGTAGGTCGCGGTGGCGGTAATCGGCACCGATGGCAGCGCACCGCGGTCGATCTTGCCGTTGGCGTTCAGCGGCCAGGCGGACAGCGCAACGAGTCCTGCCGGCACCATATAGTCAGGAAGCTGTACCCGCAGGGTGCCCCGCCAATTCAGGGCATCAAGATCAAGTCCCTCGCCAAGGAGGTACGCCACCAGGCGTTCGTCCTGCACGGTGACCAGGCTGTCCGTGACGCCGGGCAGCGAGCGCAGCGCCATCTCGATTTCACCCAGATCAATGCGCAGACCACGCAGCTTGACCTGGAAATCGCGTCGGCCGATGAACTCAAGATTACCGTCGGCCCGGTACCGCACCAGGTCACCGGTGTGATACAGCTGCCCGGTGCCAAACGGATTGAGCTGAAACTGGGCCGCCGTGAGCGCCGGGTTGTTCAGGTACCCGGCACCGACACCGGCGCCGGCGATGCACAGCTCCCCGACCAAGCCGGTTGGCAATAACTGACCGTTGGGGTCGAGCACATACAGCTGCACGTTGTCGATCGGCCGACCCAGCGGGACACCATCGTCGGACCAGCGCGCCGGTTCGCGGATGCGGTAGGCCGCGACCACATCGGAGCATTCGGTCGGACCGTACGAGTTGACGACTTCACACGCGCAGCCCGGATCCTGCAACCAGGACCGCAGACGCGGCATGTGGATCGGCTCGCCACCCAGGAACAGAGCACGCAGGCTGCCCAGAGACGTGAAATCGTCCATCTGTTCAAGCAGTGCATAGAACGCACTTGGCGCACAGTTCAGCAGCGTGACCCTGTGCCCGGCGAGCACGCGGGCAATGGCCGCCGGGTCAAACTCCGCACTGCCCGTGAACACCACGCTGCCACCGCTGATCAGGGGCGCGTAAAAGTTCTTCTGTGTCAGGTCGAAACCGGGGGCGCTGATCACCAGATTGCGATCGGCGACGCCCATGTCGAACTCGCGCGTGTACCAATGCAGCAGATTCACCATGCCGCGGTGATACACGCCGGCACCTTTCGGCAGGCCGGTGGAACCTGACGTATAGATGACGTAAAGCGGATCATCCAGGCCGATCACAACGGCCGGATCATGATCCGACTGGCCCGCCAGGATGGACGCGCCGGCCGCGTCGTCGATACACAAGCTGGGGCCCGCATAGTCCAGTGACAGGCCGGCGTGCCGACTCTCGCGCAGCAGGGCGCCCGCGCCAGCGTCGGTCAGCATGTAGCGCAAACGCTCGGCCGGGTACTGCGGGTCGAGTGGCACGTAGGCGCAACCGGCTTTCAAAACTCCAAGCAGGGCTGCCAGCAGCTCAATCCCGGGTGCGAACAACACGCCAACTCGCTGACCGGGCCCCAGTCCTTGCTGGAGCAACCAGTGCGCGATGCGGTTGGCGTGCTGGTTCAACTCCTGATACGAGCAACGCCGCTCGCCGTCGATCGCCGCCAGCCCATCGGGCGTACGACGTACCTGCGCCTCCACCCAGGCGTGGACGCTGTGCACCGCCGGCAGGGCATGCGCAGTGGCGTTCCACACCTGCAACTGGCACTCACGCTCGGCAGCGGCGGGCAACTCAAACCGGCTCAGTACGCCGTGCGGGGCGTACACCATTGCGGTGAACATGCGCTGGAGCTGATCCAGCATGCGGGCCACGGTCGTCTGTTCGAGCAGGTCCGCGTTGTAGGTGAGCTGAATGTGTAGGCGATCGTCGATCTCGGCAAAGCTCACGCTCAGATCGAATTTGAGGCCCGGATCGTCAATCGGGATCAGACTGGCGGCGAGGCCCGGCAACGCCGCGGCAGCCCGCGGCGCGTTCTGAAACACGAACAGCACCTGAAACAGCGGCGCGTGCAGCAAATCAC
>CAZZHF010000227.1:0-4875 GCA_964653545.1 uncultured Gammaproteobacteria bacterium
CTGAATTCCTTGGTGCCGTCATTCCCGCGAACGCGGGAATCCAGGCGTTTTGCTAGGCTCCCGCTGTTGCGGGAGCGACGAAATTCCTGGGCCGAATTGATAACTCGCACCTCACCCGGAAGGCATGACCGCCATGTCCACGCCCGATCCCGCCACACAGCTCGAAATGTACCGGCGCATGCTGCGCATCCGCCGCTTCGACGAGACCGTCAAGACACTTTTTGATCGCGGCCGCATCCCCGGTTCGGTGCACCTGTCGATCGGCCAGGAGGCCGAAGTGGTCGGCGCCTGCATGGCCCTGGCCAGCGACGATTACATGGTCGGCAACCACCGCTCGCACGGCCACCCCATCGGCAAGGGCGCGGCCATGGGTCCGTTGCTGGCGGAGATTCTGGGCAAGGCCACCGGCGTCAACGGTGGCAAGGGTGGGTCGATGCACCTGGCCGATTTTTCGGTCGGCAGTCTGGGCGAGAGCAGCATCGTCGGCAGCGGCCTGCCGGTCGCCGTCGGCGCCGCGCTGGGTGCCAGAATGCAGGGCAACGGCCGCGGGTGTTTGTGTTTTTTTGGCGACGGCGCGTCGAACGAGGGCTATTTCCACGAAGCCGTCAACATGGCCAGCGCCTGGCAGGTGCCGGTGGTATTCCTGTGCGAGAACAACAGCTACGGCGTGACCACGGCCTTCAGCCGTGTCAGCCGGGTACCGGACGTGGCCACCCGGGCGGTCGCCTACGGCATCCCCGGCGAAATTGTCGACGGTCAGGACGCGCTGGCGGTCCACGCAACGGTGCAAAACGCGGCGCAGCGGGCGCGGGACGGTGCCGGCCCGACCCTGATCGAAGCCAAGACCTACCGCTACCCGCACCACTCCGAAGGCCCGCTCTATAACAACATCACCTACCGCGACCCGGCCGAGCTGGCCGCCTGGCAGGCGCGCGATCCGCTGCCGCTGTTCGCCAGGCATTTGCAGGAGACCGGCATCGCCAACGCGGCCTTGTTGGCTGACATCGAACAGGCCATCAGCGCTGAGGTGGCCAGCGCGCTCGAATTTGCCGAACAAAGCCCGTGGCCGGACCCGGCCGAGGCCCACCGTGGCCTGTACCGCACGCCAATCGCGGGTTTCGACCATGCGTGAGCTGACGTTTCTGGAGGCCATCCGCGAGGCGCAGGAACAGGAAATGGCGCGCGACGAGCGCGTGTTCATCCTGGGCGAGGACGTGTCCTTCAACGTTTACGGCAGCACCGGGGGTCTGGCCGAGCGCTTTGGTCTGGACCGGGTGCGCGACACACCGATCAGCGAGTCCGGCTTCACGGGCGTGGCCATTGGCGCCGCGCTGGTCGGCATGCGGCCGATCGTCGATTTCACCATTGCGTCCTTCATGTACCTGGCCATGGACCAGCTGGTCAGCATCGCCGCCAAGACCGCCTATATGTACGGCGGGCAAGCGCACGTGCCGGCGGTGTTTCGCGCCGCGCTGTTCTACAACGGCGGCCTGGCGGCCCAGCACTCCGACCGCAACTACGCCATGTTCATGCAGGTGCCGGGCCTGAAGATCGCCGTGCCGAGCACGCCACACGACGCCAAGGGTCTGCTCAAGAGCGCCATCCGCGACGACGACCCGGTGCTCATGTTCGAGGACGGCGCCCTGTGGGGCAGCCGCGGCGAAGTGCCCGAGGACGATTACCTGATCTCGTTAGGTCAGGCGGCCGTTCGCCGCGAGGGCAGCGACCTGACCATCGTCGCCATCGGCTCGCGGGTGCGCGAAGCGCTGGCGGCCGCCGACACGCTGGCGAAGCAGGGCATCTCGGTCGAGGTCATCGACCCGCGTACATTGGTGCCGCTGGATCGGGCCACGATTCTGGCCTCGGTCGCCAAGACCGGCCGCGCGCTGGTGGTGGACGTGGGCCACCGCAGCTGCGGGGTGGCGGGAGAAATCCTCGCCACCATCGCCGAGGACGGCTTCTGGTCGCTGCGCGCGCCCCTGAAGCGCCTGACTGCCCCGGACATGCAGATCCCGTTCTCCCCGGCACTCGAAAAAGGCTTCTACCCGGACACGGCGCAGATTGTCGACGCGGCCCTGGCGCTGGTTCAGGACTAAAGCGCTTGGCACACGAGGTATTACTGCCCCAGTGGTCCATGGGCATGCAGGATGGCCAGGTCACGCGCTGGCTGAAAGCGCCAGGCGACCCGGTCAGCGACGGCGAGATCATCGCCGAGGTGGAATCGTCCAAGGTCGCCAGCGAACTGCTGGCCGACCGCGCCGGCATTTTTTTGCGGGCCCTGGTCCCGGAAGGCGACACCGTGCCAATACGCACGCCGCTGTGCCTGATCGGCGAGCCGGGCGAGCGCGTCGACGCCGCGCCACAGACCACCGCCACGCCAGTGCCATCCACGGCGCCCCGCCCTGCCCCAGCCGCCGCCAGCACCGCGCAAGTCACGCCACGGGCGCGCAAGCTGGCCGCCGATCACGGCATCGACCTGACACAGGTGCGGGGCAGCGGCCCCGGCGGGCGCATTGTCGAGACCGATATCGCCAACGCTATCCATGACCCGGGCGAGGACAGCTACTCACTGTCGACGCGCCGCGGCCGCCTGGCCGAACGCCTGCTGTCCAGCCTGCGCGACAGTGCCCAGCTGACCCTCAGTCGCGACCTAGACCTGACGGAACTGGCGGCATGGCGCGCCATCCAGCCCGAGCGGGTCGGCTGGGGCGATCTGGTCGGTTTCGCACTCAGCCGCGTGCTGCCCCAACACCGCCACCTCAACGGCACCGTCGAGGGCGACCGCGTGCGCCTCCCAGGCGCTGTGCACCTGGGATTCGCGGTCGCGCTCAACGACGGCCTGATCACGCCGGTCATACACGACGCTGGGCAATGCAGCCTCTGGCAACTGGCGGCGCTGGCAACTACCCTGGCCGCCCAGGCCCGCGCCGGCACGCTGCGTCCGCAGGACGTGGACGGCGGCACCTTCACGCTGAGCAACCTCGGCGGCTACGGCATCGATGTGTTCACCCCCATCATCAACCCGCCGCAGATCGCCATTCTCGGCCTCGGACGGGTACGCGAACAGGCCGTGCGCAGCGGCAGCGGCCTGGCATGGCGGCAGCTGATGACGGTCAGCCTGAGCTTTGATCATCGGGTCACCGATGGCGTGCCGGCGGCGCTGTTTTTGCGCGCGCTTGGCGAGTTCATGGCGCGGCCCGACAATTTTGGCAACGCCGACTAAGGGGCGAGCCATCCATACCCTCAGGGATGCGGCAAGCCGAAACGTCCAGCAAGCCGCCCACGTCACGTTTCCGGTCTCAGAAGAACAATGACCACAATCACCAAGAACATCCGCTGGATCATTCTGGCCCTGGTCGCGGGCGCGGCCCTGGGCCTGAGCTTTCCGGAAACCGCCCTGCTGTTTACGCCCCTGGCCAAGTTTGTGCTGCAACTGATCAAGGCAGCGGCCACGCCGTTGGTGTTCTTTGCGGTGCTGGAAGCGATCCTGCGCTACCGGGTGGCCGGCAGCGATTTTTTTAAGCTGCTGGTCATCACGCTGATCAATGCCTCGATTGCGATTTCCATCGGGCTGTTCATCGCCAACGTCACCGAGCCGGGTCAATACCTGCGGTTCCTGGCCAGTGACGTGGCCGCGGCAACCCAGGACATCAATCTGTTCGACATGCTCGCCAAGCAGTTGCCGGAAAGCGTCGTGCAGCCCCTGGCGGACAACAGCATCATGCCGCTGGTGGTGATGGCCGTGGCCTTCGGTTTTGCCTGGCGGCGGGTGCGCGCCAGGCAGAACCCCGACACCCTGCAACTGATGGAACGGGGCGAGATGTGGATATCCATCGCCCGGGATATCTGCGAAACGCTGTTGATCTGGATCGTAAGACTGATCCCGTTCGCGGTCTTTGCCGCCAGCGCCAAGGTCACGGCCGAGCACGGTTTGCATCCGTTCAAAGGCCTGGGTCAGTACGTTTCCCTGTGCCTGCTGGGCATGGCCATCCACATGCTGTTCACCTACAGCAGCTGGCTGGTGTTGTTTGTGCGGGTCAGCCTGCGCAAGTTCTGGCAGTACGCCCTGGAGCCGGTGTTCTACGCCTTCAGCGTCAACAGCAGCCTGGTGGCACTGCCCCTCACCCTGCGCGCCCTGGACAACCTGGGCGTATCGCGGCGGGCTTCGACACTGGCCGCCTGCGTCGGCACCAATCTGAACAACGACGGCATCATCCTGTACGAGGGATTTACCCTGCTGGCCCTGGTGCAGGCCAGCGGCATCGAGATGAGCCTGGCCAGTCAGGCGTTTGCCGCGGTGTATTGCATCGTGGCCGCGATGGGTGTTGCCGGGGTGCCGGAAGCCGGCGTCGTGGCCTTGACCCTGGTGTTAGGCGGTCTTGGCATACCCACGGAGGCGCTCGCCCTGCTGCTGTCGGTGGACTGGATCATTGCCCGGGCGCGCTCGTTCATGAACACCCACTCGGACCTGGTCGGCTCCATGATCCTGAATCGCTGGATCGATCTTGGCCAGGCCAAGCCGGCGTAGTCCGTTTCCAGGCCCCGCGCCGGGCTGACTGGCGCCACCGCCCGGCTCAGGGGTTAATTACCCCCACCACCCATTGAGGAGTTACCCCATGCTCGACAAGAAAATTGCCATCGTCACCGGCGCCGGCAGCGGCATTGGCCGCGCCATTGCCGCCCGCCTGCACGCCGAGGGCGCCCACCTGGTACTCGCCGGCCGACGCCGCGACAAACTGCAAGAAACCGCGCACCTGCTGGGCGACCGCACCCTGGTGGTGGCCACCGACGTTACCCAGCCGGCCGAGGTGCAGGCGCTGGCCGATGCCGCCAGCGACTTCGGCGGCGGCAAGATCGACATCCTGGTCAACAACG
>CAZZHF010000228.1:0-4869 GCA_964653545.1 uncultured Gammaproteobacteria bacterium
CCGGTGCTGTCGGTGATTCCGTTCGAGGACGAGGCCGAGGTGCTCAGCCTGGCCAACGACACCCAGTTTGGGCTCGCGGCGGGCCTGTGGACGCAGAACGTTGGCAAGGCGCACCGCGTGGCGCGGGCGATCAAGGCCGGCACCGTGTACATCAACGCCTATGGCGTGCTCGACGCGGCGGTGCCGTTCGGGGGTTACAAGATGTCCGGCCTGGGCCGCGAGAACGGCGAGGAAGGCATTGCCATGTACACCGAGGTCAAGAGCGTCTGGACCTCGCTCAAATAAGCCGCCCCGGCAGGAGATCGCAATGGAGATTAGCCTCAAGGACAAGATCGCCGTGGTTACCGGCGGCCGGCAGGGCATTGGCCACTGCATTACCGAGACCTTTCTTGCCGCCGGTGCCAGCGTGGTTACCTGCGCCCGCGACGAGGCCGGCCTGAAGGTCGAGGTCGAAAAATGGCGCGCGCGCTATGGCGAGCGCATCGTCGGCATCCGCGCCGACGTTGGCCAGCCGCAGGATGTCGAGCGCCTGCTGGTGGAAGTCAGCCAACGTTTCGGCGGCATCGATGTGTTGGTTAACAACGCCGCCACCACGGAATCCGGCACCCTGGCGAGCCTCAGCGACGCCCAGTGGCACAAGGAGTTCGACGTCAAGCTGATGGCCATGATCCGCACCGCGCGTGCCGCGGTGCCGCTCATGCTCAAGCGCGGTGGTGGCAGCATCATCAACATCAACGCCATCTTCGCCCGCCAGCCGGACGTGAGTTTCTACGCCTCCAGCGTGGTGCGCGCCGGCTGCCTGGCGTTTACCAAGTTGCTGGCCAAGGAGTACTCCGGCAAGGGCGTCCGCGCCAACGCCATCGGTCTGGGCCTGGTCGAGACTCCGGCTTGGCGTACCTGGCACGACCCCAGAAAAGGCAGCTACGAGGCATTTTTGAAATCGACGGCCGAGCATTACCGCGTGCCGATCGGCCGCATTGCCCAGCCCCAGGAAGTCGGCAACGTGGCTCTGTTTCTGGCTTCGGACGCCGCCAGTTACGTCACCGGCACCCAGCTGGATGTGGACGGTGGCATGGCGGCGTATTTGTAGGCACCGGATAGACCCCATCAACCCAACAAGGACGCCCTGCTGATTTATACCCAGGAATGGCAGTCTGCCGAGGCATGTGCCGGTGAGCTGGTGACGGTCGGTTTCCGCCCGTGCCTTGAGGTCGGTTAGCTGTTCGGTTGGTCGACACAAGCCACCGCGGCCTTAAAACCCAGGCACAAAAAAGAGGGCGCGAAAGGCGCCCTCTTTTTTTGCATGAACCTTGAGAGCGTCTTCAGCTTCAGGCGGCTGGCTGTTGTCCCCGACGGCGCAACATGCCACCCAGCACCAGCAGGCCACCGGCCACCAGCGCCAGGCTGCCGGGGTTGGCAACGTCCGGCGGAGGTGGTGGCACAAAGACTTGGCGAGCGAGGAACAACTGCTCGTAACCGTTGTTCAGGTTCTTGCCATGCCCGGACAGCGCGCCGGTGCAGATTTCAGCGTCCTTGTTGGTGCCGAACAGGAGCGGATCACACCCAAAACGGAAGTCCACACTCATGACGAAGTCGAACATCTCGGCCGAGATCAGCTGCGCAAGAAGCAGGTTCAACTCGGGAAAAATGATGGCGTAAGCGGCGTGATCCGCGCCCAGGTTGTGGTCGATAGGCGCGGAAGCGCCCGGGCTTCCGCAGGGCACCGGCACCGGTACGGGCCCGCCAGCCACGCAGACGGCCCCGCCGGACAATACGTAGTCGGTGTTCAAGTTGGTGTTTCCGTCGGGGCCAGAGCCGTTGGACGTGTAACCGCCGACATCGCCCAGGAAGGTGCCGCCGCCGCCCTGGGATACAAGGTTGTAAGGGCTATTGTTGTTGGTGAAATCGAAGATGGCGTCCTCTACCAATCCGGTCAGCGGGTTGGTCCACGAGATCAAGTTGCCGAGCGAATCCCTCAAGGTGATTTGCGCCCAGGCCGCCAGGGACTCCCCGGCTGTACCCAGGCTCTTGATTTGGTTGTTATTGAAGAAAAATACTGGCGAATCACCCTGCAGGAAGGTGTTAAGCGCGCCGATCGTCGTATCCCAGCTGTTCGACCGGTCGCCGGTGAAGTCACTCGTCACCGGCGGGGTAGGGCCGGGAGGGTCGAAATTGGGGTCGGGTGCGGGATAGGTGTTGAGACCGACCGTCAAGCCACCGGTCTGAAAGAAGTTGGAGCCGCTCACACCGGTCGGCGTGGAGTAGGCATCGTCCATGCCGGCAAAATTGGTGTTGACCGGCGCACCGCTGGAACCGGTGGCCAATACCACCAGGTCCTGGATCTGACCCGGCGTGGAGGCGACGTTGAAATCGCAGCCGCTATAGGCCTGGCCAACCTGAATACAGGCGATCGGCAGCGAGTAGGACTGCGCGTCCCCGTACTGCACGTAGCCGATGCCCGTAAAGTCGTACGCTGCAAACGCACTGGGCGTGGCGCCGACCAGCAGTGGCAGCAACAGGGGAACGTACTTCTTCATTATGTTCAAGGTACTCCGGCATCCTGAATTCGAGTCTGGGTTTAAGGCAAAAGCACGTTTTGGGCCAGATTGAGATAAAGCGTACAGGTTATTGGTGATTAGGGCTGATAACTCTCTACGTGAGTCAGTGAATCGAGCGAACTGTAAATTCTACTGACGGATTGAAGGTGCAGGTCCCCTGTCAGGGGTCGCAGGATAGCCTGTTATAGATTTATATCTAAATGATTTGTAAGGAAAATGATCTTATATGCCACGGAAATAAAAACTGTAAATAATCCTGATATATGGCCGAAAATTCAGTCAAGGGCCGCGATTTAGCTGTCCGCCAATGGCCGAGGTGTGGCCCAGCTTTCGCGTCCGGCGCCGGGCGATGCCGGCTGGGGTCAGGGCGTGTCCAGGTCTTTTCCGCCAGCGGACCGCTCGGCTCGCCACATACCCCACACCAGCAACACCGCCCCGATACAGATTGCGCTGTCGGCGATGTTGAAGGCCGGCCAGTGCCAGGCGCGGTAGTAGACGTCGAGAAAATCGACCACATGTCCCAGGCGCAGGCGGTCGACAAGATTGCCGACCGCGCCCCCCAGCACCAGCGCCAGGCCAAAACCATTTATGCGATCGCTGAGGGGGGTGCGCCGCAGCAGCACGATGATGACCACGGCGGCGACGATCGATATGCCGCTGAACAGCCAGCGCTGCCAGCCACCGGCCTCGGCCAGAAAGCTGAACGAGGCGCCGCGGTTGAAGGCCAGTGTGAGATTGAAGCCGGGCAGCACCGGTAGCGACTGGTAGGGCTCCATCAGGCGCAGCACGGCCAACTTGCTGAACTGGTCAGCCAGCAACACGCATGCGGCGAGCGCAAGCCGAACGTCCATCAGGCGAACCGGCGCCGCTCGCCGGCTCCCGCGACGTTCTCGACGCAGCGCTCGCACAGCTCGGGGTGCCCGCTGTGGCTGCCGACGTCTTCGCGGTGGTGCCAGCAGCGCACGCATTTGGGGTGTTCGCTGGCCTGCGCGGTCAGCCACAGACGCGCGCGGCCGGCAACCTCCGGTTCGTTGTCTGAATCCAATGCGGCCGGGTATGCCGAAGCGTGATGCAAGCGCGCGTAGGAACAGATCAGCACGAAGCGTAATTCGTCGCTGAGTTTTTCGAGTAGCGCCGGGTCCTGCCCTTCGAGGTAAAGGTCAACCTCGGCGTCCAGCGCGGAACCGATGGCGCCTGCCACGCGCAAGCGCTCGAGGCGGCGATTCACCACGTCACGAATGTCGCGCAGGTGGTCCCATTCGGCGGGCGAGAGCACTTCGCTGGCCACGTCGGGCAAGGTCGGCAGGTCATACCACTCGGCCAGCAGCACGCTGTCTTGGCGTGCGCCGGGCAGGTGTTGCCAGAGTTCCTCGGCGGTAAAGCTCAGGATCGGTGCCAGCCAGCGTACCAGCAGTTCCAGCACGTGGTACATGGCCGTCTGCGCCGAGCGGCGGGCCGGGCTGTCGGCCTGGCAGGTGTACTGGCGATCCTTGATTACGTCCAGGTAAAACGCACCAAGATCCACCGCGCAGAAGTGATGCACCTTCTGGCTGACCTCGTGGAACTGAAAGGCTGTGTAGTCGTCCCGGACCTCGGCGTCGAGCGCCACCGCCCGGCGCAGCAGCCAGCGGTCGAGCGCCAGCATGTCCTGCGGCGGCACGCTGTGTCTGGCCGGGTCGAAGTCGACCAGGTTGGCAAGCAAAAACCGCGCGGTATTGCGCAGGCGCCGGTAGGCGTCGGCGCTCCGGCTCAGAATCTCGTCCGAGATTGCCATTTCGGCGCTGTAGTCGGCGCCGGCCACCCACAGGCGCAGCACGTCGGCGCCCAGCTGGTTGATGACTTTTTGCGGCGCCACCACGTTGCCGGCCGACTTGGACATCTTCTTGCCGGCGGCATCGACCGTGAAGCCGTGCGTGAGCACGCCGCGGTACGGCGCGTGTCCGTGCAGGGCGACCGATGTCAGCAGGGACGAGTGGAACCAGCCGCGGTGCTGGTCGGAGCCTTCCAGGTACAGGTCGGCGGGAAAGGCCAGCTGCGGGCGGCGTTCCAGCACGCTGGCGTGGGTGACGCCCGAGTCGAACCACACGTCCAGGATGTCCTGCACCTTGTCGTAGTCGGCGGCGTCGGCGCCCAGCAGCTCGGCCGGGTCCAGATCGAACCAGGCCTCGATGCCGCGCTGTTCGACGCGCTGGGCGATGGCTTCGATGTGGTCCGCCGTGCGCGGGTGCAGCTCGCCGGTCACCCGGTGCACGAACAGCGCGATCGGCACGCCCCACACGCGCTGGCGCGAGATGCACCAGTCGGGGCGGTT
>CAZZHF010000229.1:0-4801 GCA_964653545.1 uncultured Gammaproteobacteria bacterium
GCGGACTCAAGCTGCGCATGGGCGGACATGCGGTGCAGGTGATTCAGGGCACGCTTAGCCTGCCGGACTGAGAGCTGCCCGCCTGGACCAAAGGCGCGTGGCGGTGACCAGCGCGTATACCGCACACAGGTACATCACCGGGCGCAGGGGCACCGAATAGCGCGCCTCGGCCTGCAACACCACATACACCAGCGACACGCAAGCCAGCGTCAGGTACAGCAGGCCGACCACCGGCGGATCGCTGCGGCGTCGCCAGCAGGCCAGCGGCAGCCCGGCCAGAACGAGCAACAGCAGCACCGGGTGCAGGCGTCGCATCAGGTCCAGGCTCAAGCCCATGGGCGCCGACTTCTCGTAATAGGAAGCCTTGACCTTGTAGATGTAGATGTCGCCCTGCCCGACCAGGATGTCCCAGTCCCACAGCAGGCGCGGCTTCTCCAGCAGGTACCAGGATGCATACCGGACCGGTTCGGCCCGCAGGCGCGGCGTCAGCAGTTCCAGGTAGCGGCGCCAGGAGCCGTCCACCGCGGCGATATCCAGATTGGCGGCATTGGCCGGATCGCGCGGATTGGCCCGGTACTGGGCCGTGAACTCCGGGTGCGAGCCGATGATGAAGTTATCGAGCGCCCGCGTCTGGGACGTGGGGCCATCGGCGGGCACGTTCAGCCAAGTCCGTGCCTGCCAGCCGCCGACCGCCACCACCAGCGGCAGCAGAAAAACCAGCATCGGCCGCAGCAATGCCGGTTGGCGCCACACCGCCACGGTGGCCACCAGCGGTGGCAGAGGGGCGAACACCGGATTGGTCGCCCAAGCCAGCGCGCCGAATACGCCGGCACCGAGCAAGGTCGCCGGCCGCCGGCTGACCAGCCCGCGCGCGAGCAGGTACAGGCAGCCCGTGAGCGCGAAGCCGAACAGCGTTTCGCTGAGCATGTAGTTGCCCAGGCTGATGTGGTGCGGGCTGAAGGCCAGCAGCAGGCCGGCCGCGGCGGCGCCCCACAGCGGCAGGAACAGCGCCCCCATCAACACCACAAGGCCGCAGGTGAGCGCTCCCAACGTAGCGTTGGCCGCCAGCAGCAGCGGGTAATAACCGCGCGTGTCGCCCAGCTTGATGGCGCCCGCCACCAGGAGTGGATACCCCGGAGAACGGTAGCCGTCGGGTTGCGGCTGCGCGGCCGGGTACTGGCCGGAAAACACACCGTGCGTAGTCACGTTGTAGCCGTAGATCGCGTACTTTCCGGCATCGCCGCGCAGCGGCTCGATCACCGGCGTGTAGAGCGTAAAAAGGCCGCGCACCAGCAGCGCCAGTCCGGTTACCGCCACGGCCAGCCATAGCGCGCGTCGCGCGGCGGGCATATCAGCGTTGACCAGCGGCCGGCATCCGGCCCGCCCGCCGGTTTGCGATCGCGTCGTCTAGTACCGCCAGGTGGCCGGCGTCGGCAGGGGTGAATTGCGGCAGGTTCCGGACCGCGGCCAGCACCGCCGAGGCGGCGTCCAGATCCCCTTGCAGCATCCGAAAGTTGGCTTCCATCAGCCGGTACACGGCGCGCGGCGAGTGCCGGTAGGCCGACCGCACCCAGGCCAGGCCCTGCGGGAAGCGGTCCGTCTCCAGGCACAACTGGCCGTAGCTGAGCCGTATCTGTTCATGGGCCACCGCGTTGAGGCGCGGGTTGCGCTCGGCCGCCGCCAGCCAGTCCAGCAGCGCCGGCACCATATCCCGGCACGGCCCCTCGCCGGCCAGCGCGCAGTCGCCGAGGCTCTGCAGCGCAATCAGCGTGGTCGGCGGCAGCGGGCGTTCGCGCAGTGCCTTGGCGATGACCGCACGCTCGGCGGCGTCTGGTGCCGGCTCGCCCGCAGCGCGTTCGGCCCAGCGGGCTTTCACCGCATAGCCGGTCTCCCACGGTGCTAGCTTATAGGCCTGCCAGTAATGCACCGCCGCCTGCGCTGGCTGGCCGTAGCGCTTGAGCATCAGCTCGCCCATCATCTGCTGCGCTGAAGCCGACCGCGGGTGGTGGCGGTACAGCGCCTCGATGATGGTGTCCTCACTGTGCCAGGACGCCGCTCGGCCGAAGGTGCCGAACGCAAACGCAGCGACCGCAGCCATCCCCAATGCCCCGTACAGACGCCCGCGCCGCGCGTGGTGAGCGAAGCGGGCCACGCCGTACACGGCAGCAAACAGCAGGCCGAAGCTCGGCAGGTAATTGCGGTGCTCGTGGGCGATTTCGAGCGGCACCACGGTCGATTCCAGCGCGTGCCCAGCCAGGAACCACAACACGCCGAAGGTGAACACCGGCGCCCGCCGGCGCAGCAGGATCACTGCCATCAGCACCAGCAGCCAGCCGTCGAGTGCCAGCAGTGTGGTCCAGGGTTCCAGCAGCCCGGTCGAGAGCGTGATGTCGTCGTGGTACAGCCCCAGCCGCGCCGGCGTCGGCAGCAGGACCAGGCCCACGTAAAACCACAGCACGCGTGATTCGGTCAGCAGCCGTTCGCCCAGCGTGAACGACCGGCTGGCGTAGCCGTCCAGCAGCAGGCCCGGCTGCCAGGCGAACAGCGCCAGGCCGACCAGCAGCGGCGACAGCAGCATGACGACGAAAAACCCGGTCGCCGCCCGGCGCCCCGGGTCGGGCTGTGGCCGGGTGCCGGCCTGCCGCCACAGGCACAGCTCGATCACCCCCAGATACAGCGGCAGCAGGATGGCGTTTTCCTTGCTCAGCAGCCCGAGCCCAAAAAACACGCCGCAGGCCAGCAGCCAGCCCAGCGCCGGGAGCCGACCGGTCACGTTTCCGTTGTAGGAGCGGCCCCTGGCCGCGACCGCAGCGGCTGGCAAACGCGCAGCGTCGTGCCCGGTCGCGGCGTCCCGGTCGCGGGCATGGCCCGTTCCTGCAGTTGAATACGCTGCATCACCGACGCCGGGCGGGCCCGAGCCCGACCACCGCTCGCGCGCCTGCAGCCAGCACAGCACTGCCGCCAGGGTGAAAGTCGCGGCCAGGCTGGTCATGCGCTGCACCACGTATAGCACGCTGGTCAGTTGCAGCGGGTGCACACCCCACAGCAGCGCGCAGAACAAGGCCACCGTTGGGGCAATCTCGCCCGCGCCCAGCCGGCGCGCCAGGCGCCCGGCCAGCGCATACACCAGCAGCACGTTCAGCAGGTGGATGGCCAGATTGGTCAGCTTGAAGGCCAGCGGATAGAAACCGCCGGCCCGGTAATGGTCCAGCGCGAACGACAGCGCCGCCAGCGGCCGGCCCAGCGGGCCGCTGTTGTTGGAAACCGCCGCCGCGTGCAAGGCCTGCGGCGTGAGTTCCGTCACCGCCACGGTCGGGTAGTTCAGGATATTCGGGTAGTCGTCGAACACGAACGGCCCGCGCAGGCCCGGCAGATAGGCCAGCGCCACCAGCGCCAATGCAGCGCACAGGACAGCGGCGTGCCAATTCAGGAGCGGCTTCATCGTTGCCCCGAGGTAGAAACGCAGCATTGCTGCGCGATCCATCGCCAAGCAAATCCGGCTCGCTGCACGATTGCCGTTGCCGTCTTGTCCGTCGCCGCAATCGCCCGGCACAGCCGGGCTCCTACATTTCGATGGACGCCGGCCGGCAGGGCATGGGCACGCAGGAGCGCCGCTTTGCTGCGCGATGTGTCGCCAACGTGGCTCATTGCCCCGGTGCCGTCCCGGCCCGCCCCTTGCCAATCGCTGCTTCGAGCTCCGCCAACGCCTTGTCCTGGCGCACCGGCGCGGTCTGATTGGCCGCGCGGATGCGCTCCAGATTGAAGGCTGCGTTGTCCCACTGGCCAAGCGCCATGAACAGCTTGGCCTGCTCGAACAGCGGGTGCAGAAAGCCGCCGTCCAGGGCAAACGATTTCTCGAAGGCGTTCAGCGCCGCCTGAACATCACCGGCCGCCCGCAGCGACAGGCCATTCAGATACCAGGCATAGGACGGGTCGAATTTCGGCTGGTCGGAGGCCAGATACAGCGCCAGCCAGCGCGCCAGGTGCGGCGCCAGGTGCTTGCAGTTGGTTTCGATGCACTCGGCGTAGCGCTTGAGCGTCAGCGTGCCGAAGGCCGACAGTGGGCGGCTCGTCAGCAAGGTTTCGATGCGTTCCTGCGCGTCGGCGGTCAGCGTGCCGCCCTGTGCCAGCACGATGTTGGCCAGGTTGATGCGGTTGCCGACCTCGTCCGGCGCCAGGCGCACCGCCGCCTCGGCCTCGCGCTGGGCGCCGGCAAAGTCGCCCAGCCGTGCCAGATCCGAGGCCAGATCGTTACGCGCGCGGGCTGAATCCGGATGGTGCGCCACCTCGTAGCTCGAAAAATGGAAATCGTCCTGCCACTGGCTGGCGCGCAGCGCCGTGGTGCCGGCCAGCACCGCCACCACCACGCCGGCCAGCAGCGCCGTCTGGCGACGCGGCAGGCGTCCCCACACGTGGCAAAAACCGCCGGCCAGCAGCAGGAACGGCCCCAGTGCCGGCAGGTAGTTGCGGTGCTCGTGGGCGATTTCGAGTGCAATGAAACTGCCCTCCAGGCTGTGGCCGATCAGGAACCACAGAATGCCGATGCCCAGCAGCGGCCGGCGGCGCAGTGCCCACAGCCCGAGTCCCACTAGCAGCGCCAGGCCCAGCACCGCCGGCAGCGTGGTCCACGGCGTGAGTATTCCGGTCGACAGCGCAATGTCGTCGTGGTGCAGGCCAAAGGCGCTGATGCGCGGCAGCAGGATCAGGCCGACGTAAAACCCCATCACCCGCGCCTCGGTGAGCAGGCGCTCGGGCAGCGTGAACTCGCGGGCGCCGTAGCCGCCGGCAAAATGCAGCGCCG
>CAZZHF010000230.1:0-4800 GCA_964653545.1 uncultured Gammaproteobacteria bacterium
GGGCGCTGAGAAATCCAGGATGGATTTATTCAGCGCTTCCTTAAGCATGGCGCCCCACCCCCACGATCGTCCTGGCCCGTCGCATTCCCTGGAGAACAACACATGACCGACCGCATCGGGCAGATGCACAAGCTGGTCGATTATTTCGTCGGCTATAACGCCACCCGGTTCATTGAGCTGGGCGTCGAAACAGGGTTGTTCGGTGCGCTGGCGGCCACAGCGGATGGTGTTACGCCGGTGGCACTCGCGGCGCAGCAAGGACTGAATGCGGAGTATCTGCGCCATTTTCTGCAAACCGGCTATGCGCTGGAATTGCTGGAGCAGGACGACGACCATTACCGACTGGCGCCGCACATGGCGGCGCTGCTGGCGCGCCCGGAGCACAACAGTTATTTGGGTGCGCTGGCTGGCTTTCATCATGTCAGTGGGCGGGATTTCGACCGCATGGCGCAGTTGCTGCGCAGCGGCGATGCCTACACGTTTCAGCAGCATGACGCGGATTTCATCGACGGGGTGGCGAAGGTCACGGCCGGCATCGCCGGCTTTGTCGTCGGCAGTATCCTGCCCGGCCTGCCGGAACTGGCCGGCCGCGACGACCTGGCGGTGCTCGATCTTGGCTGTGGTGCAGGCGGTACCCTGCTGGCCCTGGCTCGCGCGTACCCCCATGGCCGGCTGCTCGGCGTGGACGTGGAGCCGCGTTCGATTGAGCAGGCGAACGCGCGCCTGGTGCAAGCCGGGGTGGCGCAGCGCGCGCAGGCGCGCCTGGCGGCGGCCGAGAGCCCGCAGCAGGAAGCAGCGTTTGATCTCGTGACGCTGATCCAGGTGTTGCACGAAACGGTGCCCACCGTGCGCGCCGAAATCCTGGCTCGTGCCCACGCCGCTCTGAAGCCGGGCGGCATACTGCTGGTCGTGGACGAGCCCTACCCCGAGCATGTCGAGGATCTGCGATCCGCCAAGAGCTGTGCCATGACGCAATTCATCGAGCGCTTCTGGGGTAACGAGTTGTTGTCGTTGCCGCAGCAAAAGGCATTGATCGAGTCGGCTGGGCTGCGAGTTGATGCGCAATCAGTGCCGCCGCCGGGCCTGGTCAGCGTGACGGTTGCCCGCCGTAGTTAGGCGTCCAAATACAGGGGTCATGACCGAGTTGCGCAGCCTGAAGCGGAGACAGTTTCTAGCCGGTAGCGCTGGCTTGCTTGGGGCGGGCCTTATCGGCCGGCCGGCCTTGCTTGCCGCCGAAGTCAACCGCTACGACCAGGAAACCGATGTCCTGGTGGTCGGCACCGGCGCCGCCGGCTCCAGCGCCGCATTGTTTGCCCAGCAGGCTGGCGCGGCGGTCATGGTGGTCGAGAAGGCCGACTACTTTGGCGGCACCACGGCCAAGTCGCAGGGCGGCTACTGGATGCCCGCCAACAGTCTGATGCGCGCCCAGGGTCTGTCCGACCCCAAGCCGCAGGCCATGCGCTACATGGCGCGACTGGCGTTTCCGACGCTGTATAACCCGGCCGCCACGGGTCTTGGCCTGCCGGCCGACGCCTACGCCCTGATCGAAACCTTCTACGACAACGCCGCGCGGGTAGTTGACGCCCTGGAGCAGATGGATGCGCTCCGATCCACCTTTTTCCCGGGTGCCGATGGTGTGGCCTGGATGCCGGATTACTACCCGACGCTGCCGGAAAACGCTGCCCCATATGGGCGCATTCTGCAGCCGCGCAAGGCCGACGGTAGCGCCGGCATGGGCGACGAGATCGCGCGCCAGTTACAGGCCGCGCTTAGCCAGCGACAGATTCCGGTTCTCTACAACCATCGCGCTGGGCGCCTGGTATTGGATGAGGCCGGCGCCGTGCAGGGTCTGGAGCTGCAAACCCCCGAGGGTGCGCGCCGCATCCGGGCCCATCGCGGGATCATTTTCGGAACTGGCGGGTTTATCCATAATCCGGTGCTGCGCCGGCAGTTCTTGCGCGGCCCGGTGTATGGCGGCTGTACGGTGCCGGCGGCGCAGGGTGATTTCGTCCCCATCGCCCAAACGGCCGGCGCGCAGTTTGGGAACATGCAAAACGCGTGGTGGGCGGAAATCCTGTTCGAGCAGGCCATTCACAACTCGGCCGTGCCGATGAACGTGTTTGTACCGCCCGGCGATTCGATGCTGCAGGTCAACCGCTACGGTCGCCGCTACGTAAACGAGAAATTCGTCTACAACGAGCGCTCGCAGGCGCATTTCGTGTGGGATGCGCCGCGTGCCGAGTACAGCCAGCTGCTCACGTTCATGGTGTATGACCAGCGCACCGCCAGCCAATTTGCCGGTCTGTTTCCGCTACCGCCCGAAACTGCGCCGTACGTCATCAGCGGTGCGGATTTTGGGGCATTGACGGCCGCGCTGGCAGCGCGCCTGACGCAGCTTGCCCCGCACAGTGGCGGTTTTGGCCTGGATGCGGATTTCGCTGTCAATCTTGGCGCCAGCGTGGCGCGCTTCAATGACCTGGCCCGACAGGGTAAGGACCACGACTTCGGCCGCGGCGAGTCGCCGACCGACCAGTTCTTCCACACCCTGTACCGCCTGCCGGGCCAGCACAACGAATTTCCGAACGCCACCCTGCACCCGCTGGCTGATACCGGTCCATACCACGCCATCATCCTGTGCGCCGGGGTGCTCGACACCAAGGGCGGGCCGGTGATCGACACCCACAGCCGGGTGCTGGATGGGTACGGTGAGCCAATCGCAGGTCTGTACGGTGCGGGTAACTGTATTGCCGCGCCGGCCGGGCAGGCCTACTGGTCGGCGGGCGCCACCATTGGCGCGGCGTTGGTGTTCGGCGCTCTGGCGGGCCAGCATGCGGCGACCCGGCGCGGCCGGTGAGCGTGGTCAGGTGATGTCCGTACGCCGCCGCTCACCAGCCGTTGTGGCATACAGCAGGGTGGTGATCTGCTCCGAGATCAGGCCCATCAGAAACACCACTACCGCGGTGGTGAACAGCACTGCGCTGCCGTTGGTGAAGCGCCCAACGGTGGCATAGGAATACAGATAGTTGACCAGCCCGGCGACGAAGCTGATCCCGGACACGGGCGCGAAGATTTTCAGCGGCGCATACAGCGTTGCCACCCGAAAAATGATCAGCAGGAACCGGGCGCCATCGCGCAGCGGGCGAATGTGGCTGCGACCGGTGCGGCGAGCGGCCACGATCGGCTCGTAGGCAATGCTGTAACCGGCGCGAAAGAACGCCATGGTGATGCTGGTCGGATACGAAAAGCCGTTCGGCAACAGGAACAGGAACTCGCGAAAGCGCGCCGCCCGCACCGCGCGAAAGCCCGAGGTCAGATCGGCAATCTGCTGGCCGGTCATATAGTTGGCGACGCGGTTGTACAAACGATTGGCCAGCGACCGGCCCACACTGGCCTGTGAGCTGGCATCACGGGCACCGACCACCATCTGGTAGCCCTCGTTCAGCCGGGCCAGCAGGCGCGGGATGTCGGCCGGGTCGTGCTGACCGTCGGCATCCATGAACACGATCACCTCGCCGCGCGCCGCCCGTGCGCCCGACTTCACTGCTCCGCCATTGCCGATGTTGTAGCTGTGCCGCACTTCCTGCACGCCGTGGCGCGCACACACCTCGCTGGTGTCATCGGTCGAGCCATCGTTAACGACGATGATCTGCGCCGCCGGTTGCTGGGCTTTCAGGGTGGGTAGCAGGCGTTCGAGCGCGGCAGCCTCATTTCGAGCCGGCAGCACGATGGACAGCTCGGGTCGGGTTTCGGTCATGGCGTGTGCTCGCTAGGCGGGATGATGGGGGGTGCGTCGCGCTCACAATATCAGCAGACCCGGCGCACACCCGTCGCAGGCGGTTTTAGACTCTGCGGCAGTATAGCCACCCGCTTGGCGGTGAAGGCGCTATCAAGGTCCGGAGGGAAACGCGCGATGGAATTGTTGTTTTATACCGCGGACGTGTTCACCGAGCGGCCCTTTGGCGGTGCACAGATTGCCGTGTTCCCCGCCGCCGCTGGCCTGGACCCGGGACAGATGCAGCGCATCGCGACCGAGCTTAACCTGTCGAACAGCGTGTTTGTTGTCGCCACTGAACTGCCAGACCGGTTCCGGGTACGCATCTTCACGCCGCGCGGGGAAGTCGATTTCGCCGGCCAGGCGGTGCTCGCGGCCGCCCATATTCTGGCGCTGAGCGCTCAGGCGCCAGGCGGCGGCGCGCTCGAACTGCTGCACAACTTCGGTCCGGTACAGGTGCGGCCGGAGCCGGCACGGGGCCGGGCGGGTTTTGTGCAGTTCAGCCACACCGTGTACCCGGTAATCGACCGTTTCGTGCCGGCGGCCGACGAGCTGGCCGGCATCCTGTCGCTGGAGCCTCGCCTGCTCGGCGAGCGTGACCTGCAACCGCTGCTGGTGGCCTGCGAACGACCGTATCTGATTCTGCCGCTGCGCAGCTTGAACGCGGTGACGGAGGCGCGCTTCGATCCAGCCGCCTGGGCCGGCTCGCACGCGCCGTCCATGCTGGCGCAGGAATTACTGCTGTTCTGCCGGCAAACGGAAAGCCCGCAAGCCAACTTTCACGCCCGCCTGATCGGCCCCGACATCGACCCTCGCGAAGACCCGCCGGTCGGCGCCGCCCTGCCCGCCTTTGCCGCCTATCTGGCCGCCCAGCCGGGCCTGCGCGCCGGCACGCATACGTTTACCGTCGAGCGCGGCTTCGACGCCACGCGCAAGAGCCTGTTGCAGGCGGAGTTCGACAAGTACGACCAGCGCGGACTCAAGCTGCGCATGGGCGGACATGCGGTGCAGGTGATTCAGGGCACGCT
>CAZZHF010000231.1:0-4795 GCA_964653545.1 uncultured Gammaproteobacteria bacterium
CGACGGCCGGCAATCTGGCCTTCAAGCGCGATCTGGCGCAACAGAGCGAGCAGGCAGCCGAGACCATCTTGGCTCGGTTCCGCGCGGGTGGTGCATTGATCGGCGTCGCGGCGAGAGAAGCCAATGCGCCGACGTTGAATTACAGCGCCACGGTGCTCCCGAGCAACCCTCAGGGCATTCCGAACACCTTGCTGGCGAGCGACGCCACGTTCGCTGGCACCTGGACAGGTGCTGACATCGATGCCGGTCAGGGGATCACGCTGCGCTACGTCGTCGACAGGATGTGTGCGACCGCCGGCACGGGATCCGAAACGCCTGACAACTGCTCGGTTGCCGACGCCAGCCTGCAGCCTGGCGGCAGCTCCTCGGACTGGCAGCGCGCCGAACGCGCCAGCACCGGTGGCGCTCGCGGCGCGGTGGCCCAACCCGTTGTTTACCGCCTGACGATCCGGGCCACCGGTCCGCGCAACACGCAATCCTTCTTCCAGACCACGTTCTCGTGCTGCGGCACCTGAACACGCAAGCCCATCGCGCCGTCTCCCTCGATACCGTCCGAGGTCCACACCATGAAGCTTCACGCCATCCCTCATCACCTCCGGGCCCTGGCTCGCCGGTATCGACACCGCAGTGTCGCGTTCGCGCGGGCCCTGGTCCTGGGCTTCGGCCTGGGTGGCGTACTCGCGGCAGGCGCAGCCACGACGCTGGCCGATTCGCCGGTGTTCGCGACCAGTGCGGTTCCCGGCAACGTGGCGCTGGCGCTGTCGGTCGAATGGCCGACGGCCGTGCGCTCCGCGCACACGAGCGCCTACGTCACGACCGATGTCTATCTCGGCTACTTCGACCCGAACAAGTGCTACAAGTACCAGTACTACGCGACCGAGACCGCCACGCAGCTGCGGCACTTCTATCCGGTCGGCGCCAACACCGCACACAACTGCACCGGCGCCGACGAGTGGAGCGGCAATTACCTGAACTGGGCTTCGACGCCGACGATCGATCCCTTCCGCTGGGCGATGACCGGTGGCTACCGGATCATCGACACGACCACGACGACCATCCTGCAGAAATCGCGGGACACCGGTCAGGGCCTCGCACCTGACAAGAGCCTCACCGTGGCGGCCACGGTGGCCCAGGCATCGCCGCTCACCTTCAACAACCTCCACACGCGCATCCAGGGCCAGGGCATCAACATGCTGTTCGCGTCGTCGTCGGCAGCGCTCGGCGGCGCGGTGACCGACTACGACCCGGCCGTTGCTCCCGTGGCAGGCACCGTCTATCGCGCGGTGATGCGGGTGAAGGTCTGCGACTCCTCGGCGGCGGCCGGCACACGCGAAGCCAACTGCAAGCAGTACGGCAGCAACTGGAAGCCCGAAGGACTCGTTCAGAAGTATTCCAACCGCATCCGCTTCAGCGCCTTCGGCTACCTGAACCACAGCGATTTCCTGCGGGACGGCGCTGTGCTGCGCGCGCAGCAGAAGTTCGTCGGGCCGACGCAGCCGGTGCCGGGTCAACCGGCCGTCACGAACACCGCGACCGAATGGGATGCGACCACCGGCATCTTCGCGATCAATCCCGATGCGGCCGACGCGACACAGACCAACGCGAGCTTCACGCCCAGCGTGTCGATCACGAACAGCGGGGTGATGAACTACCTGAACAAGTTCGGTCAGCTCAACACCAAAAACTACAAGAGCTACGACCCGGTCAGCGAACTGTTCTACACCGCGCTGCGCTACTACAAGAACCAGGGCAACGTTGAGGAGTACACGACGATGGGGGCCGCCAACGCCGCCACGCGCACGGCCTACCTCGACGACTTTCCGGTCATCACCAACTGGAACGACCCGATCCTCTATTCGTGCCAGCGCAATTTCATTCTGGGCATCGGTGACATCTACACCCACCGCGACAAGAATCTGCCCGGCGCTACCGGCACGACGGAAGAGCCGGCCAAGCCAGCGGCCGTTTCGGGCGACACCACGGTGAATGCGGAAACCATGACCAACCTGGCATTCGCGCTGCAGGGCCTGGGTGCGCCGAACGTCAACAACTACAGCGGCCGGAACAACTCGGCCGGCATCGTCGGGCTGGCCTACTACGCCAACACCACCGACATCCGGCCCACCGTGGCCGGCAACGCCGCCACCGTGGGCAAGCAGACGGTCCAGACCTACTGGGTCGACGTGCTCGAGCAGCCTTTTGTCGCCGACAACCAGTTCTACCTGGCTGCAAAGTACGGTGGCTTCACCGTGCCGAACGACTACGACCCCGCCACCCGCACTGCGGCACTGCCGCAGGAATGGTGGTCCACGACGGGACAGACCGTCGGGGCGCAGGCGCGGCCGGACAACTACTACACCGCCGGCCGCCCCGACACCATGGTCGCAGGCCTGACGGCTGCCTTCGAGAAGATCGCCGCTGCGCTGGAGGCGTTCACGACCTCGTTCTCGACTTCGGTGCCGCAGGTCGCAACCTCGGGCAACGGCAGCTACAGCGCCCAGTACGACCCGAACAACTGGACCGGTCAAGTGCAGGCGAGCGAGTTGTCGTTCAACACCGCCGGCGATCCGACGCTGACACCGCGCTGGACAGCCACCGCCAAGCTGGCCGCTCAGCTGGCCGGCACCGGCTGGAGCACCAACCGCAATGTCGTGACCTGGAACGGGACGGCCGGCGTGGCTTTCCGCACCACCGACCTGGGCGCCGGCACGGTGACCGCTGCCCAGCGAGCGACGCTGGACACCACCTACCGGGCCGACAACGACAGCGCCGACTACCTGAACTACCTGCGCGGCGACCGGACCAACGAGCAGGGCGCAAACCCACCCGGTGTCTACCGAACCCGCACGCAGTTGCTGGGCGACATCGTCGGCTCGCGCGCCCGTCCGGTGGGGCCGCCATCGCTGCCGCTGTCGGACGCCACCAACCCCGGCTACAGCACCTTCCGCACCACCTATGCCGGACGACCGACGGTGGTCTACGTCGGCGCCAATGACGGCATGATGCACGCCCTCGACGGCGCGCTGACCGGCACCAATGCGGGCCGCGAGATCTTCGCCTACGTGCCGGCGGCGACGTTCAACGGCCCGAACGCCACGCCGGGTGTCGATGGGCTGGCCTCGCTGGGTCGCTCGCCGTTGCTGCACCACTACCTGGTCAACGCCACGCCGACCGTTCAGGACATCGACCTCGGCAAGACCTGGAACGGTTCGGGCGTCGGCACCGCCACCAACTGGCGCTCGGTGCTGATCGGCGGCTTGGGCAAGGGTGGGCGCAGCTACTACGCGCTGGACGTCACGGACCCGAACTCGATCACCAACGAGACCACCGCCGCAGCCAAGGTGCTTTGGGAGTTCACCGCGCCGCAGATGGGCTACACCTTCGGCGACCCCGTGATCGTGAAGACGCGCAAGTACGGCTGGACCGTGATCCTGCCCTCAGGCTACAACACGCCCGACGGCCAGGGCTATCTGTTCTTCGTGAACCCCGCCACAGGCGCTCTGCTCGAGACCGTGGCGACGGGCGTGGGCTCGGTAGCCAACGACGCCGGCCTGGCGCACGCCAACGCCTACGTGATCGACTTCACCGACGGCTACGCCGATGCGGTCTACGCCGGCGACCTGCTGGGCAACCTGTGGCGCTTCGACGTCACCGGCACCACCGGCACCTACCCGGCACCGATCGTGCTCGCCACGCTGAGCCACCCGACCGACGGCGCGCAGCCGGTGACCTCTCGCCCGATGATGGAGGTGCACCCGCGCACCAAGCAGCGGATGGTGTTGGTCGGTACCGGTCGGTTGCTGGCCGACACCGACATCGCCTCCACCCAGGCCCAGACCTTCTACGCGATCGCCGACGGCAATGCGGTGTCCTTCAACACGACGACGATGCTGCCTGCAGGCGTGAGCTTCCCCATCACGCGCAACGTGCTGGTCGCCAACACCGACCTGCTGACGGGCTACACCGCCGATGCCACCAAGCCCATGGGTTGGTTCGTCGACCTGGGCAAGAACGCCGACAACAACGTGGCTTGGCGCCTGGTGTCCGACCCGGCGACGTTCTTCGGCACGGTGGCCTTCGCGCCGACGTTGCCGAACGGGGATGTCTGCAGCCCGTCCGGATCGAGCCGCATCTACGGGACAGACTTCTCCACTGGACAGACCAAGCTGACGGTGAACGACGCTGCGGCCTCCTTCGTGACAGGCATCGTCGGCGTGGTCACCGACCTGCGCTTTCTGAGCGTCGACGGCAAGGTCCGGTTGGTGGCTGGCAGCGACCGCGGTGCGGTGCAGCGGGTGCCGGGCAACTTCGGCTCCACGATCGGGCTGAAGCGACTCAATTGGCGCGAGCTGCCGCTGTCGAACTGACCGGGCGCCGTCTCCGCCCAGCCTCCGGCGCCGTCTGCGGTCCGGAGGCTTTCTTGTTTTCGGGGTCTGCCAGTGCCGTCGAAACGCACCCGCCCCTACAGACAGGGATTCAGCGGCCGATAACCACGCATCGCCCGGAACCCTCCCCATGCTCACCCACGCCTTGCCCGACCTGCCCGCCTGGACCCGTTGGTTCAGTGACGCGCCGATCCCGGTGCTGGCGGCCACGGCGGAGGAACTGGAGTTGCTGGAACGTGTGGAAGCCACCCGCGGTGACGTCGACGCGCACCAGCTCGCCGAGCCAGTGCGGCAGGACCCCTTGATGTCGCTGAAGCTGCTCGCGGCGGTGGCCCAGTTGCGCCGCCGGCGGGACGGCGGCGACAACAGCGGGCCCGAGACGGTCACGGCGGCGCTGGTGATGATGGGGA
>CAZZHF010000232.1:0-1688 GCA_964653545.1 uncultured Gammaproteobacteria bacterium
CAGCCGCGCACCAGGCGAGTCTACAGATGTTTCAGTTGCGCGATCTCCACCTGCAACTTGCCCTCGTGCGAGCGGGCGCGGCGGGCGAAGATGTCCAGGATCAATCCAATACGATCGATGACCTGGCACTTGAGAAGGCGTTCGAGGTTGCGTTCCTGCGATGGGCTCAGCGGATGATTGAAGATCACCAGATCAGCGCAGGAGGCGGCGACGAGTTCCGCCAGTTCCGCGGTCTTGCCGCTGCCGATGAATAGCGCCGGGTCCACCTGGTTGCGACGGCAGACCAGAGTCGCCGCCAGTTCGGCGCCCACGGCACGTGTCAATTCAAGCGCTTCGGTCAGTTCGTCATCGAGCGCGATATCCGCGCCGGGCAGTTCAACGGCCACCAACACCGCCCGTTGTTGGGGGGCAGCAGTGGCCTGGCCAGTCCCGGTCCGCGGTGCGAGAGCCGGGTCGTCGAGCGTGTCCTTCGTCTTACGGATGGGCTTCTTCCTCCGGTACTTCCTCGACGACGGTTGGCACGCGTATCGGCCGGCCGGGTACCACCGTGGAAATGGCGTGCTTGTAAATCATCTGCGACACAGTATTTTTCAGCACCACCACGTACTGATCGAACGCCTCAACCTGCCCCTGCAGCTTGATGCCGTTCACCAGGAAGATAGAAACCGGAATCTGCTCCTTACGCAGCAGGTTCAAAAATGGATCCTGCAGGCCCTGGGATTTTTTCATTGTGTCGTCCTCGATTGTGGTCAGGCCGCGCCGCGGTGGCCGCACGCCCAGTGTAGCAATACGGGTATCCCTGGGCAGGCCCACGTGTTGGCCAGCGGCAGGTCCCGATCACCCGGTTCGGTAGAGGCTATATGGGCATTGGCGTGTGCTGTTACAAGGCAGTTTCGACCGTCGTGCGGGCCTGGGGTTCACAGATCACAGGTTCGCTTGATCAGATCGCAAACGCGGGCGGTTACGCTGTCGCCCGCGGGATTCAGCCAGTGGCCGTGAGGGTCGCCCCGTAGCCACGTCAGCTGGCGTTTGGCGTAATGGCGGCTGGCGGTCTTTGCCGCGGAAACCAGGGTCGGGTAGTCGAGCTCACCGGCGAGGTAACTCCATGCTTGCCGGTAACCGATCGCCCGCAGCGCCGGCAGCGCTCCGGAGTAGTCCGCCTGACGCAAGCGGGCCACTTCGTCGACAAGTCCGGCCACGAGCATGGCGTCGAAGCGTGCGTCCACGGCGGCGTACAGCGTTTGCCGGGACGCTGGCGCGAGAATCAGACGCAGCGCCGAGGGCCCTGTGGCGCTCTGGACGGCCTGCGTGTGCCATGTGCTCAGCGCCCGCCCGGACAGGCGAAAGACCTCGAGACCACGGCTGATGCGCTGGCGGTCCGTGGGAGCGATGCGGGCCGCCAGCAGCGGGTCGATCTGCGCCAGTTCGGCGTGTAACGCCGGCCAGCCAATTTGCGCCGCTTCTGCCTCGATGGCGCGGCGAGCGGCGTTGTCGGCCGCGGGCAATGTGGCAAGGCCCTGCTCCAGGGCGCGGAAGTACAGGAATGTACCGCCGACCAGCAATGGGATATGGCCACGTGCCTCAACGGCTGCGATCAGCGCCAGCGCGTCGCGCCGAAACTCGCCAGCCGAGTAGGGTTGATCGGGATTGCGGATGTCGAGCAGGTGATGGGTCACGGCGCGGCGCGC
>CAZZHF010000232.1:1698-4789 GCA_964653545.1 uncultured Gammaproteobacteria bacterium
TGGCGGTACCGATATCCAGGCCGCGGTATACCTGGCCGGAATCGACGCTGATGATTTCGCATGCCAGGCGACTGGCAATGTCGAGCGCCAGCGCCGACTTGCCGGCGGCGGTGGGGCCGAGCAGATAAACGGCGGCCATGTGGATAGCTTACGCAGTGGGGGTTGGGGAACCGGCTGGTCCGGCGGGTTAGTGCGCGGGGCGTCCTGAAAGCAGGCGATCGACCGAAACCGAGCGATCGCGCCCCGCAGCACGCCGCAAGCGGGCAAGTTTACGGCGCGCGGCACGGCGCGGCATACTGCGGCGGGTCGTGCGGACCTGCCGCCACACCGAGCCAGTACCTTGACCAGCCACAGCCTTACTGCCTGCATCGTCAGCACCGGCGAGGAGGTGCTGCGCGGTGAACTGCTCGACAGCAACAGCGCCGAATTGTCCCGCCAGCTGGGCGAGGCCGGATTTACGGTGCAACTGATGCTCACGGCAGGTGACCGTCGCGGCGATCTCGATTTCGTGCTGCGTACCTCGCTCGAGCGCGCCGACTGGGTGTTCATGACCGGTGGCCTTGGGCCAACCGAGGATGACCTCACCGCCGAGGTAGTCGGGGAATTGGCGGGAGTGGCGCTGGAGTTCGATCTGCCAAGCTGGCAGCACATTGAGCAGCGCTTCGCCGAGTTTGGCATTCCGCTGACCGACAACAATCGCAAGCAGGCGTTGTTCCCCACAGGCGCGCAGATTCTGGCCAACCCCAATGGCACGGCGCCCGGTTTTGTAGCCGAGCTGACGCTGGCGGGTGCCCGCAAGCGCATCGTGGCCCTGCCAGGACCGCCGCGTGAAATGCAGCCTATGTTGCGCGACTTTCTGGCCAGCCTGCCGCAGGCGCGAAAACCGTCCCACAGTTTTATCCGTTTCCTGGGCATCGGTGAGTCCAGCCTGGCTGAAGCCATGCGGCCATGGGCCGACAACAACGTCGAAGTCGGTTACCGGGCATTGTTCCCGGAGCTGGAGCTCAAGCTCTACGACGTCAGCGCGCAGCAGATGCTGAGCCTGCGCCAGTTCGTGCTGGAGCGCTTTGGCGACTACCTGCTTGATTTCAGCCCCCGCAGCACGGCCGAGCTTTTTGCCATGTACCTGACCGAAACCGGACAGACAGTGGCCGTGGCTGAGTCCTGTACCGGTGGCCTGGTCGGCAAGATCATCACCGACCTGCCCGGTGCGTCGGCCTATTTCCTGGGCGGCGTGGTGTCCTACGCCAACAGCGCCAAGCATGATCTCCTGGGCGTGGACGCGGCCAGTATCGCGGCCCATGGCGCGGTCAGCGAGCCGGTTGCCCGGCAGATGGCAAGCGGCGTTCGTGAGCGCTTTGGCGCCGACATCGGGCTCGCCATTACTGGCATTGCCGGCCCGGCGGGCGGCACTGACGAGAAGCCGGTCGGTACCGTTTGGCTGGGTCGGGCGGACGGCGCGGGCAGTGGCGCGCGACACCGGCAATTTGTGCGTGGCCGCGAGTGGGTGCGTATCTTCGCCGCCCATGACGCCATGCGCTGGCTGATGAGTGATTGGCTGAGCGCGCGCTGGCGGGCCGCGGTCGACGGTGGCTGAAGAACCTGCCGCCAGTCGGTTGACCGACCTCATCGCCGAGGACCCGCAGGCTCGCCTGACTTGGCGACCGCTGTTCTGGTTCAACTTATTGCGCCTGGTCACGGCCGCGCTGCTGCTGGGGCTGACGCTTATCGAGCCGCCGCTGAAACCACTGGGGATGACGGCCCCGGAGCTTTATCGCCTGGCGGCGGTGGCTTATCTGGCCAGTGCCGTCGCGGGTTTCGCGGGGCTCGCCCTGCGCTGGCCCCGGTTCAACCTGCAAGTCACTCTGCTGGTCATGGCCGACGTGGTGGCCATTACGGTGCTGGCGCATGCCAGTGGCGGTTTGCCGAGCGGGCTGGGCATCCTGTTGCTGATCGTGGTCGCCGGTGGTGGGCTGCTGGTGTCGGGCCGGCTGGCTTTTTTGTATGCCGCGATGGCGGCGTTGGCGGTCCTCGGCGAAAGCCTGTATCGCGTGAACCTGGCCGACCAGGTTCCGACTTATGCGCAGGCTGGCCTGTTGGGCGCTTCGTGTTTTGGCGCGGCGGCGCTGGCGTACGAAATGGCCCGTCGGGTACGGCGCAGCGCTCTGCTGGCGAGCCGACGCCAGGGCGAAGCGGTGGTGCTGGCGCGTCTGAACGATGAGATCATCCAGCGTATGCAGACCGGGGTGCTGGTAGTGGATCAGGAGCGTCGCGTGCGGCTCGCCAACCGCTCCGCCGAGCGTCTGCTGGGCAGGACTCTTGACCCTGGATGTACGGTTGCCGAGCTGTCGCTGCAACTGGGGCGTTCGCTCACCTTGTGGCAGGCCGGTCGTGATCCGCTGGTGTCTGGCGGGAGCGACGCTTACGCGCCCCGTTTCGCCGCACTGGGCAGTGGCCAGGTCGCCGATACCCTGATTTTTCTGGACGATACCGCGGCCGTGAACCAGCAAGCGCAGTTGCTCAAGCTGGCCGCGCTCGGGCGCCTGGTGGCGAGCATCGCGCACCAGGTGCGCAATCCCCTGGGCGCAATCAGCCACGCCGCGCAGTTGCTCGCCGAAGACACCCGGTTGAGCGCTGACCAGCAACGGCTGGTGTCGATTACCCTGCGTCAAACGGAGCGGGTGAATCGGATCATCGAAGAAGTGCTGGCGTTGGGTCGCCCGCAGCCGGTCGAGATCGAACTGCTGGATCTGGGACCCTGGCTGGAACAGTCGATTGACGCCTACTGCGCGAGCCGCCAGGTGCCGCGCACCGCCATTGCGCTGGAAGCTGGTTCTGGCGTTGTGACGCGCGGTGCGCCCGGGCAACTGCAGCAGGTGCTGGAGAACCTGCTCGACAACGGGCTGCGTCACGCGGCCGATGCGGTACCTCCCCAGGTGATCGTGCGAGTTCGCCAGTCGGTTTCGCTCAGCCGGCCGGTTATCGAGGTGGAAGATCGTGGTCCCGGCGTGCCGACGCAGGAACATGCGCATCTGTTCGAGCCGTTTTACACCAGCCGGGCAGACGGCACCGGCCTGGGCTTGTTCATGGC
>CAZZHF010000233.1:0-1262 GCA_964653545.1 uncultured Gammaproteobacteria bacterium
GCAACGGATCGCCCAGGTCGGCAGCTGGTCACGGCGACTGGACACCCGGACCATCGTCTGGAGCGACGAAACCTACCGTCTGTATGGGGTTTCGCCGGAGCAGTTCGTTCCCGAGCCAGAGGCCGTTATGGCGCTTGTCCAGGCCGAGGATCGTCCCTTGATGAAGGCCTGGCTCGAGGCCTGTTTTGCTAAACAGGAGCCTGCGGATGTGGAGTTTCGCGTTACCCACCCGGATGGCGAGGTGCGGGTGCTGTCCGGTCGGGGCATGCTGGAAACGGATGCCGAGGGTAAGGCCATAGGCATGGTCGGGACGGTCCAGGACATCACCGAGCGGAACGCTTTGGAGCGGGAGTTGGACCAGCATCGACATCATCTGGAGGCGCTGGTACGCACCCGCACCGCCGAGCTGGAGGCGGCGCGCGACGAGGCCCAGCGCCTGAGTCGGGTCAAGAGCGAGTTCCTGGCCAACATGAGTCACGAGATTCGCACGCCGATGAATGCCGTCCTGGGGCTGGCGCGAATCGGCGCCCGCGACAGCGCCGGGCGCGATTCGCACGCGACCTTCGCGCGCATCGGCACGGCCGGCGAGCACCTCCTGGATGTCATCAACAGCATTCTTGATTACTCCAGAATCGAGGCCGGGCGGCTTGCGCTCGAAACCGAGCCCTTCGCGCTGGTCGGCGCCGTCGACCATCTGAACAGCCTGATCCGGGAGCGCGCCGAGGCCAAGGGCCTGACGCTGAGCATTGAGCTTGCCCCGGACCTGCCGCAGTGGGTTACCGGCGATGCCCTGCGGCTGCGCCAGATACTGGTCAACCTGCTGGGCAACGCCGTGAAGTTCACCTCCGTGGGGGAGGTGTGCCTGCACGTCTCACGTCACGGCGAGCGGCTCAATTTCAAGGTGACCGACACCGGCATCGGCATGACAGCCGAGCAGCTCGGGCGTTTGTTCCAGCCTTTCGAACAGGCTGACAGCTCCACCACCCGCCGTTTCGGCGGCACTGGCCTGGGCCTGGCCATCAGCCGCAATCTCGCCGCGCAAATGGGCGGCGAGATCACGGTAGAAAGCGCGCCTGGCGTAGGCAGCAGCTTCACTCTGAGCCTGCCCCTGTCTGAGGTCGAGGTCGACTTGGCTGGGGGTCAGGCTTCCTTCACCCACGCGGGACACGGCTCGTTCTACCTCGCGGGCCAGAATCTTCGCCCATCGTGGGTCCAGTGAGTGGACGGGCAAGCGATAAAGGGCGCTCGCGATCTCGTACACC
>CAZZHF010000233.1:1272-4785 GCA_964653545.1 uncultured Gammaproteobacteria bacterium
GGCCGAGGCCGGCTCCGCCAGGCAGGATTCCCGGTTTGCACCCGCGGCGCTGGCGCCGCGTCGGCTTGCAGGCCTGCGTCTGCTGGCCGCCGAGGACGTGGAAGTCAACCGGCTGGTGCTGGACGATATGCTGACCCATGAAGGCGCCGAGGTGGTGTTTGCCGAAGACGGACAGCAGGCGCTGGATCGCCTGCAGGAAGCGGGCGTGGACAGCTTCGACGCGGTGCTGATGGATGTGCAGATGCCGGTGATGGACGGCTACGAGGCCAGCGCACAGCTGCACCGGCTTGCGCCCTGGCTGCCGGTCATCGGACTTACCGCCCACGTCATGGCCGAGGCCCGCCAGGGCTGTCTTGAGGCCGGCATGGTTGAGCATGTCGCCAAGCCCATCGATATCGATGAGCTGGTGGCCGTCATCTTGCGGTATGCCGGGGGGGACAAATCCTGGAGTCTGATTCGCTCCACCCACAGCGCGGACGCAGCTGATACAGCGGATGTGGCGTCGGGGCCGATCGACTGGCCAGCCTTGCTGGCGCGTTATGGTGGCCGCCAGGCCTTCGTTGCCCAGCTGGTTGCCGTCGTTCTGGACAGCCACCAGACCACCCCGGCCGAGTTGCGCCAGGCCGCCGATGCGCGGGATCTGGATGCAATTGCGTTTACCGCCCACGCGCTCAAGGGTCTGGCCGGCAACCTGATGGCGCGGGACGTGGCAGCCCTGGCGCGTGAGGTCGAGGTGAGCGCCCGCTCCGGCGAAGCGCGGGCCGTGTTCCTGGCCGGCGAGCTGGCGCATGAGGTGGATCTGCTGTTGGCGGCGCTCGTGGACCGGGTTGGGCAGGACACGCAAGCGGCGCCGGTTTCCGGCGCCCAGGTCGGGGACGTCTAAGCCGCCTCACGGCGGGTGCCCAGGCCGGCTTGTCTGGGCGGTGCGCCGTTGCGGTTCGTAGCCGTGGCCGAGGGCTTGTGGGGAGCACCAACGGGCGCCGCGCCGGTTGGGTGTTCCCGTGTGGCGTGAGGCGCTGGCGCGCGCCTGCCATACAATCGCATCCTTACCCAGCTGCATCGTCGTCCGATACGAACGGAGCCATGTCCGGTCCCTTGTCCGCCACCACCCCTGTATTCGATCCGCTGACTGCCGAGCTGGCACAGGTCGAGCAGGCGCAGGTGCACGCCCTGTTGCCGCCTGGCCTGCAAGGCACGGTGGTGCAGGTGCCCGGCTACTGGCCGCTGCTGAATCTTGATGTTCGCGGTGACCGCGCCTGGTCGCTGATGCTGGCCGGGCCGAATGCCCCGATGCTGGCCCCAGGCTTGCGTGGGGATCTGGCGGCCTGGCCGATCGCCAGCGACTGCGCCGCGGTGGTGATCCTGCTGCATATACTGGAGCAGGTGGACGATCCGGCGCCGTTGCTGGCCGAGGCCGAGCGCGTGCTGATGCCGTCCGGGCGCCTGCTGATTGCCGGTTTCAATCCATGGAGCCTGTGCGGATTGCGGGGTCTGGCGGAGCGTTTCGGCAGTCAGTCGCGTCATTGGTGGCCGCAGCATTTGCGCTCGGTAAGCGAGCTGCGGCAACAGTTGTCGCGCTTGCCCATGCAGGTGGAGGAGGTGACCACGGCGTTCTTTCGCCCGCCGGTGGCCCGGCATTGGGTGTTGAACCGTACCGGGGTGATGGAGCGCCTGGGGCCGCGGTTGCTGCCACGCGCCGGTGGTGTGTATTGCCTGGCCGCCAGCAAGCGTCGTTTGGCGACGCCGGCGCTGCGCCTGATGTGGCAACAGCCGTCGGTTTATGGGCGGCGCCCGCTGCGCGAGCCGTCATGGCGGGTGGCCGCGTGAGTGCCCTGGTGGAGATATTTGCCGACGGCGCCTGTCGCGGCAATCCCGGTCCCGGCGGCTGGGGGGCCTTGCTGTGCCATGGCGAGCACGAGCGCGAGCTGTGGGGCGGCGAGGTCCATACCACGAACAATCGGATGGAGCTGACCGCGGTCATTTGCGCGGCTGAAGTCCTGCAACGGCCGAGCCGGCTGCGGATCGTGACCGATTCCCAGTACGTGATGCACGGCATGACCCAGTGGCTGGCCGGCTGGAAGCGTCGCGGCTGGCGCACCGCCGATGGCAAGCCGGTCAAGAACCAGGATTTGTGGCAGCGTCTGGACCGCCTGTTGGCACCGCATCAGGTCGAGTGGACCTGGGTGCGCGGACATACCGGCCATCCGGGCAACGAGCGGGCCGATGCGCTAGCCAATCGCGGCATCGATGAACTGCCGGCACGGCCTGCCGAGGCGGGCGAGCGCAGCGCCGGATGAGACAGATCGTTCTGGATACCGAGACCACCGGGCTGGTGCCCGGCGAGGGTCATCGCATCATCGAGATTGGTGCTATCGAGCTGCACAACCGGCGTCCCACCGGCCGGCATTTTCATCATTACCTGCAGCCGGACCGTGATATCGATGCCGGTGCCGAGGAAGTGCACGGCATCAGCGCGGAATTCCTGGCCGACAAGCCGCGGTTTGCGGATGTGGCGCGGGAGTTTCTGGAGTTCGTCGGTGGCGCTGAACTGGTTATCCACAATGCCTCTTTCGACGTCGGCTTTCTGAACGCCGAGCTGGCGCGCCTGGACGGGTCGGACGTGCCGAGCATCGCCGCGGTGTGCGGCGTGCTCGACACGCTGGCCCTGGCGCGGCGCCTGCACCCAGGCCAGCGCAATTCGCTGGACGCCCTGTGCCGCCGCTATGGGGTCGATAATTCGGGCCGCAGCCTGCATGGCGCGCTGCTGGACGCGCAGATTCTGGCCGATGTGTACCTGGCCATGACCGGCGGCCAGGTCAATCTGCTGCTGGGCGAGGACAGCGCCGGCCAGAGCGGCGAGGGCATGGCACCGACGCCGCATGTGCGCGGTGACCGGCCCGCGCTGCGGGTGATCGCGCCCAGCGCCCAGGAGCTGGCAGCTCACGCTGCGTACCTGGAGAGCATCGATAAAGCCAGCGACGGGCGCTGCCTGTGGCGCGCGCTCGTCGATCCAGAACAGCAGCTTGGTTAGAATCCGTTCCATCCCTCAAGAGTCGAACCACAGGTAATCCCATGAGCAAGGCGTTTTCCATCCGTGTGCAGCAGTCCGGCGCCGAGTATTCCTGCGCCGACGACGACACCGTGCTGCGCGCGGGACTGCGGGCCGGCGTTGGCCTGTCCTACGAATGCAACGTCGGTAGCTGCGGCACCTGCAAGTTCGAGCTGATAGAGGGCGAGGTGCGCAACCTGTGGGAGGAAGCGCCGGGTCTTAATCCGCGTGATCGCCAGCGCGGGCGGATGCTGGGTTGCCAGTGCGTGCCGCTGGGCGATTGCCTGATCAAGCCCATGATCATCGACGACAGCTTTGTGCCCACCGATCGGCCACGGCGGTTTTCCGGCGAGTTGATCGCGGTGCGCGATCTGACGCACGACATTCGGGAATTCACCGTCAAGGACAGCCAGGCCGCCGATTTTCGTCCCGGCCAGTACGCGTTGCTTTACCTGCCGGGCGTG
>CAZZHF010000234.1:0-4772 GCA_964653545.1 uncultured Gammaproteobacteria bacterium
GCCGGTGCCGGCATCGGACCCCAGGTTTTTGCCCAGGCGCTCGCGGTTGTGGGCGATCAGGGCGTTGCCGGCGCGCAGGATGGCGCTGGTGGAGCGGTAGTTCTGCTCCAGGCGGATGACTTTGCAGGCGGCGAACTGGCGCTCGAACTCGCGCATGTTCTCCACCTTGGCGCCGCGCCAGCCGTAGATGGCCTGGTCGTCGTCGCCGACCGCGAACATGCTGGTTTCCGGGCCGGCAAGGTTGCACAGCCAGGCGTATTGCAGGGCGTTGGTGTCCTGAAACTCGTCCACCAGAATATGCCGGAAACGGCGCCGGTAGTGGTCGCGCAGGGCCGGTTGCTGCACCCACAGATCGTTGCTGCGCAGCAGCAGTTCGCCAAAATCGACCATGCCACCGCGCTCGCAGGCGGCCTCGTAACGGCGGTACAGCTCGGCCAGTTCGGCGCGATCCGGGAAGCCCTGCGGGTCGACGTGGCGGGCGCGCTGGCCTTCGTCCTTGCGGGCGTTGATGAAGCTTTGCACCGCGCCGGGCGTGTGCTGATCGTTGCCCAGTTCCTTGAGCAGGCGCTTGATCAGGCGCTGCTGGTCGTCGGAGTCCAGGATCTGGAACGTCTCCGGCAGCCCGGCCTCGCGCCAGTGGGCCCGCAGCAGGCGATGGGCGATGCCGTGAAATGTCCCAACCCACATGCCACGCGGCGGCAGCGGCACCAGGCGGCCAATCTGCTCGCGCATCTGCGCGGCGGCCTTGTTGGTGAAGGTGACCGCCAGGATCTCCAGCGGCGAGGCGCGCTCGACCTCGATCAGCCAGGCGATGCGGTGCGTCAGCACGCGGGTTTTGCCGCTGCCGGCGCCGGCCAGCACCAGTGCGGTGGGCCCGGGGGTGGTGACGGCTTCGTGTTGGGGTGGGTTAAGGCGCTCGGTCAGGTGTTGCAGCTTGCTGGTCATCGCACAATCTTGAGGGTGTCTCCGGCGGCAGGTTCGCCGGTCGGGTAGTGGCCGTTTAGCAGGCGCAGCTGCGCCGTGGCGTCGCCGGGCAGGCGCGAGCCCTTGGCCAGCTGGGCGAAGGTATCGCCGGGCGCCGCGGTCTTGAGGCGCAGGCGCAGGGGTTTGGCCAGCGCCTGCTCGTCCTCGCGCAGCGGGTGAAAGCTGAGCGCGGTCTGCAGCAGCGCGCGGTCGGCCGCCTGCGCGTCGCCGCCTTCCTTGGCCACGCCGACCAGGATGTAGGCCTGGTTGCGGTGAAAGATCACCGCCAGGCGTCCCTGGCGCCGCGCCAGGGCGCCGCCAAGCTGGACGTTGGCGGTGTAGCCGGGCAGGCCGGCCGGGCTGATTTCTTGTCCGGCCGGGTTGCGGATGCCCAGGCGGCGAATCATGAACTCGCGCGGTGTTTCGCGCTGGTTCAGATCCTGGCTGATCAGCTGCGCCTGGGCGCTGCCGCCCGGCGCGATGGCCAGCAGCCGGTCGGGCTGGTTTTGCAGCCGCCAGCCGGGCGGGAACTCGAGCGCGAAGTCGAGTGGCCCGTGGTAGAAGCGGTTCTCGCGGCGGATGCCTTGCGCCGTGCTGTCGCCGAACACCAGGCCGTCGAGCCGCTTCTGGAAGCGCTCGCGTCCGTCGTCGGCTGGGGTGTCCGGCGCCAGGAACGAGGCCTTGGTGAGCACTTCCTTGAGGCGGGTGTCCTCGTCCGGATGGCTGGCGAACAGGCCGTGATAGGCCTGCGGCTCGCGGCCTTCGGCCTTGGCCTGCGCGGTGGCGTAATCGCCCTGGGCCTTGAGCGTGCGCAGCACGCCCAGGATGGCCTGCGGGTCGTAGCCGGCCTGGGCCAGGTACTCGGCGCCCAGGCTGTCGGATTCGAGTTCGTGCTCGCGACCATAGCCGCTGAGCATGGCCTGGCCCAGCACGCCCATGACGTTCTGCGCCACGTTGTTGCCCAGACCGGGCACGAAGATGCTGCCCAGGGTCATACCCAGCTGGGCGGCGGAGGCGGCGGTGTACTGGCGCACCGCGTGACGGGCGGTGACATGGCCGATCTCGTGACCCAGCACGCCGGCCAGCTCGGCTTCGCTGCTCATATACGCTAGCAGGCCACGGGTGATGTAGATGTAACCGCCGGGCAGGGCGAAGGCGTTGATATCAGTAGAGTCGACCACCGTGAAGCGGTAGATCAGGTTGGCGCGGTGGCTGCCGGCGGCAAGTTTTTCGCCCACGCCCCGAACGTATGCCTGCAATGCCGGGTCGTCGTACTCACCATAGGCCTGCAACACCTTGGGGTGCATGTCGCGGCCGATGGCCAGTTCCTGCTGCTCGGACATCAGCGCCATTTCGCGCCGGCCGCTGACCGGGTTGGTGGCACACGCGGCAAGCAGAACGGCGAGGCTGATGGAGGCAAGAAGTTTGCGCATGGTGCCTAGTTTGACCGCTCCAGTTGCGCCGGGTGCCACAGGCGCAGGGTCGGTTGACCGTTGTGGGCCTGAATTTTGCCGCGTGCGATGACTGTCTGGCCACGCCAGGCGAGGTGATCGGTCGGCGAGAAACGGCTCCAGTCGGTGCGCCCGATGCGCAGTTGTACCCGGCGGTCGAGCTTGAGCAGTATCCAGTTGCCACGGCGCATGGCGCTGCTGACCTTGCCGCGTACCAGCCGGTAGCTGCCATCGGCGCGCACGCCGGTGGCCGCTTGCGGCCTATAGGCGGGCAGAGCCCACACACCGCGGTGGGCCATCCGCGCCGCGCGCTCGGCCGCCAGCAGGCAGTCGGCCTGAGCCAGGTTGGGGGGGAGGATGAAGCTGACCGCCAGGCCCTCGCGCAGCAGGGTTTCTTCCACGCTGACCCCGTCCGGGGTATAGGTGTGGGCCAGCAGGCGACCGTAGCGGTCGTGTTGCTGTCGATCCGGCACCAGGCGCAAGATGCCGCCCCTGGGCAGCAGGGATTGCAGGCGGTGCAGGGCGGTTGTGGCCAGCGCTTGCGGTGCGCCTTTGCGGTAGTTCATTTCCGGCGTGTCGATGCCAAGCAGGCGCAGCCGCCGGCCATCGCTCAGGCGCAGTGTGTCGCCGTCGTAATGCTTGTCTACAGTGGCTTGCTCGCCCGGCACAGCGGGTTGGCAGGCGGCGTTCGCGGCAGCGGCTACAAAAGCCGCGGCCAGAAACACAAAGGGCGCCAGCAGGCGCCCTTTGGCAACGCGGCCGGCGAACCGGCGGCGCATCAAGCCATGCCGTAGCGGCGCTTGAACCGTTCGACCCGACCACGGCGATCGCCGACTTTCTGCTTGCCGGTGTAGAACGGGTGGCAGCTGGAGCATACGTCCAGGTGCAACTCCGGCTTGGTCAGCGCCGAGCGCGTGGTGAAGCTGTTGCCGCAGCTACAGGTGACGGCGATTTCCTGATACTTGGGATGGATGTCGGATTTCATGGCGCGGTCTGCGTTGAAGTGAAGATGCGGCGAGCCGCGTAGGGTAGGTTAAAGCGGCCCGCCGGACAAGTCACAGCAGGTGTTGCACGGCCTCGCGCTCCTCGCCGAGTTCCCTGGCGGTGGCATCCATGCGCGCCCGGCAGAAATCGCTGATGGCAAGGCCCTGAACGATTTGGTACTGCCCGTCGCGGCAGGTGACCGGGTACGAATAGACCAGTCCGGCCGGCACGCCATAGCTGCCGTCGCTGGGGATGGCCATGCTGGTCCAGTCGCCCTCGGCGGTGCCCAGGGCCCAGGTGCGCATGTGGTCGATGGCGGCGGAGGCGGCCGAAGCAGCACTGGAAGCGCCGCGGGCGGCAATGATGGCGGCGCCCCGCTGCTGCACGGTGGGGATGAATTCGCTTTCGATCCAGGCCTGGTCCACCAGCTCCATTGCCGGGCGGTCATTGGCCAGGGTGTGCGACAGGTCCGGGTGCTGGGTGGAGGAGTGGTTGCCCCACACTGTCATGCGCCGAATGCCCGGCACCGGCGTACCGGTTTTGGCTGCGAGCTGGCTTATGGCGCGGTTGTGATCCAGGCGCGTCATGGCCGTGAACTGGCGCGGATCCAGGTCGGGCGCACTGCTCAAGGCAATCAGCGCGTTGGTGTTGGCCGGGTTGCCCACCACCAGGACCTTGACCTTGCGGCTGGCATGGTCGTTCAGAGCCTTGCCCTGCACGGTGAAGATGGCGCCGTTGGCTTCCAGCAGGTCCTTGCGTTCCATGCCCGGGCCGCGCGGGCGCGCGCCGACCAGGATGGCGTAATCGACATCCTTGAAGCCGACCGCCACGTCGTCACCGGCGACGATGTCCGCCAGTAGCGGAAAGGCACAGTCGCGCAGTTCCATGACCACGCCTTCCAGGGTCTTCATGGCCTGCGGGACTTCCAGCAGGTGCAGGATGACCGGCTGATCGGGGCCGAGCATGTTGCCGGCGGCGATGCGAAACAGCAGGGCGTAGCCAATCTGGCCGGCACAACCGGTGACGGCAATGCGGACGGGCGTGTTCAAAGGGCAGGTCCTCGGTACGGGATGGGGGCGGCCATCAGGCCTTCATGGAAGCGAAGAACTCGCCGTTGCTCTTGGTGTTTCTTAGCCGTTCCAGCAGGAATTCCATCGCTGCCACTTCGTCCATGGAGGCCAGCAAACGACGTAGGATCCAGGTCTTTTGCACTTCGTCCGGTTTCATCAGCAGTTCTTCGCGACGGGTGCCGGAGCGGTTGATGTTGATGGCCGGGAAGATGCGCCGCTCGGCGATCTTGCGCTCCAGGTGCACTTCCATGTTGCCGGTGCCCTTGAACTCTTCGTAGATCACGTCGTCCATGCGCGAGCCGGT
>CAZZHF010000235.1:0-4766 GCA_964653545.1 uncultured Gammaproteobacteria bacterium
CGACGACCTGACCTTGCAGCGGCCCTTGTCGTTCTATGGCACCGCCAAGCTGTTCGGCGAGGGCGCCGGCAACTTCTACCGCCACCGTTTTGGGCTGGACTTTCGCGGCATCCGCTTTCCGGGCATCTGCGGCCCCGGCGTGCGCACGCCGGGCGCGGCGCAGTTCCATTCCTGGGTGGTCGAGGAATGCGCCAGGGGCCGGCCTTACACCATCGAGGTGGCGCCCCATACGCGGGTGCCCATCGTCTACGTGAAAGACGCTGCCCGCGGCGTGCTGCAACTGGCCCGCGCGCCCCGTGACGGGCTGAAGCAATTCAATTACCTCATCAACGGCGTGCCGCCGACGCCCAGCGCCGAGGCATTGGCGCAGCTTGTACGCGAACGGGTGCCGGGGGCGACGATCGACTTTCGGGTAGACGCGCAACGCCAGGCGTTCATCGACCGGTTGATGAAACCGATCGACGACCGCTTCGCGCGCGACGAATGGGGCTGGAGCCCGGCCTTCGACACGGCGCACATGCTGGACGATTTCCTGGCCGATCTGGCCGCCTACCCGCAGCGGTATCCGGATTGAAACGCAGCTGCGGTCCAAGGTGGCCCGAGCTGCGCCTGCCTAGCCAATCGCCAGCCTGGCCATCACCCACAGTCCGGCCACTGGACGCCGGCCGACCCCCTGCGCCTGTCCCCTGTCAGGCCAGACCAGCCCCGTCGAACCGCTCCAGCTTGACCACTTCGGCGACCGGCTTGCGGTAACCGCGCGGCGTCTGCGGCGCCGTTCCGCGACCCATGACAATCAGCATGGCCGGGACGAAATTGGCGGTCAGGCCGGCGACCTCGGCGACCTGCTGCGGGTTGAAGCCGATCATGGCGCCGGTATCAAAACCCTGCGCCTTGGCGGCGTACATCAGCGTCATGGCGGCCAGGCTGGCACCGCGGATGGCCTCATCACGCGCGAACTGCGCGTTGCCGCCATACATCTGGCCGGTCATGCCGATCATGCGTTCGCGCATCGGCTCGGGCGCCTGGGCAAAGATGGTCGGCGCGTCGGCGTGGGCGTCAAGCTTGGCGCACACCACGATGGCGGCGCCACAATTCTCCACCTGCGCCTGATCCATGGCGGCAGCGCGCAGGCGCTTTTTCTGCTCGGCCTCGCGCACCACCACGAAGGTCCACTGCTGCAGGTTGAAGGCGCTGGGACTCAGGATCACCTGGTCGAAGATGGCCTTCAGATCGGCATCAGTGACCGGCTGCGAAAGGTCGTAATCGCGCACGCTGCGCCGGGCCTGGACCAGTTCGGAAAAATTCATCGTTAGCTCCTGCTTGAGTGATAGAGAACATATCGCACCGCGCCGGCTTCATTGGGCCGGCAGGGCCGGGCGGCGCGCCATCAAATACAGGCTGGCCGAACCGAGATAGCCAGCCGCAACCAAACCATAAATGGCGGCGTAGGAATGGAACGTATCGTATACGGCCGAGGCGATCACCGGCCCCAGACCCAGCCCGACCAGCTGAAAACTGGCCATCAGTCCGCCGATCCGGCCAAAGGCAAAGCGGCCAAAATAATTCGCCACGATAAGGCCGGTCAACGAGCCCTCGCCACGTACCAGAAAACCCAGTACCGCAGACAGGACAAACGCCCCGATGGCGGTGTCCACGCGCAGCATCAGCAGCACGCCGGCAGCCGCCAGCAACTGCGAAATGATCGACAGCCGCCGCTCGGAAAAGAACTCGGACAGATACCCCCATATGACGTTGGCCAGCGCGCCGGACAGTGCCAGGATGCTCACCGCGGTTACCGCCTGCACCTGCGACACGCCGCGGCTGACCAGATAGGTGACGTGATAGAACACGACGGTGCCGTTGGCGGCGATGGCCATCACCGCGCCGGCCATCAGAAAACGCAGTGCCCAGGTCCGCAGCGCCTGCGCCAGGGTCCACGGATACTCGTCAGCGGTCGGGCGTGCCCGGCGCCCGGCACGGACCGCGCGCGGCTCGACCGCGCCACCGTCCTGTTCCAGGCCCAGCGCTTCCGGGCTGCGTCGCAACAGCAGCAGCGCGGCCGGTACAAGCACCACCAGGGTGATCACGCCCATGGCCAGAAACGTATCCCGCCACGCCCAGCCGTGACGCATGGCGTAGGCGCCGCCAAACGCCGCCGCCGCGCCGCCCAGAGGCACCGACATGGAAACGATACCCATCGCCCGGCCGCGGTAGTGTAAAAACCAATGCACCGCGATCGCCCGCTGCGCGGCGCCGCCAATGGCGCCCTGGGCAGCCCCACGACACAGCATGTAGCCGCAGTAGAAAGCGACCAGCGTCGGACTCCATCCCATCAGCGCAAAACCGGCGGCCATGACCACCGCCGCCATACTCATCAGCGCGCGCGGCCCGTGCCGGTCCACCCACGCACCGGCAAGTGGCGATACCAGCCCGCCGATCAGGGTACCGGCCAACAGGGCACCGGCAATGCCGGTGTTGGTCCACCCGGTGTCCTGGGTGATCGCCAGCAGTACCGAGCCCATGTACATCTGGCTGCTGCCGGCGGACACGACACCGCCCAGCGTCGCCACGCCCAGTACCACCCAGCCGTAATAAATACGTGCCCCAAGACGGGCCACGAGACGATCAGACACAGTCTCTCCAGTTCGGTTTCAGGTCCGGTGGCGGCCTCAGAAGCCGTCGGGCGGCGGCGCTTGCAGCTCCGCCTGGGCCTGATCCAGCATTTCGGTAGGCAGGGATTTTGACGCCTCGACGCCGAGCGCCTTCAGGTCCTCAGCCCGCTTGACCAGGTTGCCGCGCCCACTGACCAGCTTGTTACGCGCTGCGTCAAACGCCTTGCGCGTACCGTCCAAGCGGTTGTCGACGGCGTCCAGATCCTGAACGAAACCGACAAACTTGTCGTACAGATCGCCGGCCCGGCGCGCGATTTCCTGTGCGTTGCGGCTCTGGTGCTCGTAGCGCCACACGTTCTGGATCATGCGCAGCGTGGTCAACAGCGTGGTCGGATTCACCAGGCCGATGTTGCGCTCCAGCGCCTCGGTGAACAGCGCCGGCTCGGCGCGCAGGGCTTCCATGTAGGCCGGCTCGATCGGCACGAACAGCAGCACGAAATCCAGCGAGCGCACGCCCTGCAGTAACTGGTAGTTCTTATCGCCAAGCCCGCGGATGTGGGCCCGCAACGAGGTCACGTGCTCGCGCAGCGCCTGGGCACGGGCCGCATCGTCCTGGGCACTCGCATAACGCTCGTAGGCGGTCAGCGAAACCTTGGCGTCGATCACCACGTCCTTGCCATCCGGCAGGTGCACGATCACGTCCGGCCGCTGGCGACCGGCGTCGCTGTTCAGGCTGACCTGCACTTCGTACTCACGGTCCTTCTGCAAACCGGACTGTTCCAGTACGCGCTCGAGCACCATCTCGCCCCACACACCCTGGGTGCGGGTCTGCCCCTTGAGTGCGTTGGTAAGGTTCACGGCGTCGACCGCGATGACCTGGTTCAGATCGCGCAGGGTGTGGATTTCCTTCAAAAGCGACACCCGGTCGCGGGATTCCTTGTCGTACACATCCTCGACGCGCTTCTGGAAGCCACCGATCTGCTCGCGCAGCGGCGTCAGCAGCGCATCAAGATTGGTTTTGTTCTGCTCGGTAAAGCGGCGGCTCTTGTCCTCCAGAATTTCCTGTGACAGGTTCTTGAACTGCTCGGTCAACTGGCCACGGGCCTCCTGCAACACGGCCAGCTTCTCCTCGCTGCGGCGGCGTTCTTCGGCCAGCTCCGTGGTCGCCCGCTCCAGGCGAACGGCCAGCGCCTGGACCTCGTCGGCTCTTTGCCGCAGCGCCGCATCACGCTCGTGCAAGGTCGCTTCCAGCGGTCCCAGACGCAGGGCATCGGCCTGCAAACGGGCCCGCTCCTCGGCCAAGGCCTGCCGTTCCAGCCGCAAGTCGTCGACATCCGTGGCCAGATCGGCGGCTTGCTGCTGGCTGGCGGCCAGCGCCGTAGCCAGACGCGCCCGCGCCTGCAACACAACAATCAAGCCAAAAACAAGCGCCAGTCCGACCCCAAGGGCGATCATGGCAACAACAGTGAATTCCATCCGGCGATACAGTCCAACAGGTCGAGCGCTAAGCTTGCACGATACCGCAAGCAGGCCGCGCTGCGCGCCCGGTTGCTGCCTGTACGGTTGGTCATCAGGGTCAGGATTCCGGAGTCCGAGGTCTTGGTCGAAGCCGGCGCGGGCGGCGCGCACAACGCGCCGCGGCTCGACCCCACCCGGGAATTGATATCGATTTGCCGTTGATGCCCGCGGAGACTCCCATGGATATTGGCGTACCCACCGAAACCAAGGACAGCGAAAGCCGCGTCGCGCTGGCGCCTGCCGGGGCAGCGGTACTGGTTGCGGCCGGGCATCGGGTGCGCGTGCAGCGCGGCGCTGGCATTGGTTCGGGCTTTGCCGACGCCGAATACAGTGCTGCCGGTGCCATGCTGTGCGACGCCGCCGATGCATGGGGCAGCGCGCTTGTGGTCAAGGTCAAGGAACCGCTACCAACCGAGTACCGGTTCCTGCGCGGGCAGATGCTGTTCACCTACCTGCATCTGGCCGGGGTGGACCCGGCGCTGACCCAGGCCCTGCTAGCCAGCGGCACCGTCGGTATCGGCTACGAAACGGTACGCGACGACGCCGGCCACCTGCCGCTGCTGGCGCCGATGAGCGCCATCGCCGGCAATATGGCGGTGGCGGTGGGCACCTGGTATCTGGCAAAACCGCACGGCG
>CAZZHF010000236.1:0-4759 GCA_964653545.1 uncultured Gammaproteobacteria bacterium
GTGGATGCAAGGTGCCAACCCCCGGCCGGCTCCAGCGCAGAAGCGCCTCTGCCCCAACGATCTGTCCACGTTTCAGGTCGAGCACGGGCTGGTACAACAGGTGCAACTCATCGCGCAGCAGGGCCACCTGCAAGCCGTCGGCAATATCCTGTCGATGCTGGGAAATCGTGTCGGCATGACTCGTGGCCAGGCTGTAACTATCGCGACCGTTACGCTTGGCCTCGTACATCGCCTCATCGGCCGCGCGCAGCAAGCCCTCGCTGTCGCTAGCGTGATCAGGATAGACGGCCACGCCGACACTGGCGCCAACCCGCACGGAACGGCCCGCGGCGCGCAACGGGCTTGCCAGAGCGGCCAACACGCGTTCGGCGATGCGGGCCTCGAAGCCCGGAGGAAAACTTTCGGCAACCATGACCAGTTCGTCGCCACCCATGCGGGACAGCAACTCACCGGCACGGCAAATGCCCGTCAGGCGCTGTGCCACGGCAACGAGCAAGGCGTCGCCCACCTCGTGGCCATACATGTCGTTGATCTGCTTGAAGCCATCGAGGTCGACATACAGTATCGCCACCCGTCCGGCGTCGCGGTCCGCCCGTGCCAGTGCGGAGCGCAGTTCCTGCCATAGGCGCTGGGGATTGGCCAGGCCGGTCAACGGGTCATGTTCGGCCCGAAATGCCAGCGCCTGCGCCGCAACGCGTTGCTCAGTGACGTCGCGAAGGGTTACTACCGCAGCGGCGCCAGTACCGGACAGGGATCGCTTGCGCCACTCAAGTACCCGGCCGGCCGCTGACGTCCATTCGTGCTGCCCCCGGTCGTTGACCGTCAACTCCAGGCGCTCTGCGCGAAGTTCGGCGGTTTGCTTGCCCAGCAGTCGCAGCGCGGCCGGATTGCTGGCCTGGACGCTGCCCATTGCATCGAGCAGCAGCATCCCGTCCGGGCTGGCGAAAAACATGCTGCCCAGCTGCGCCTGCCACATCGCGGCCAGCAGGTCGCCACCGGTAAAACTGCGTCGCAGCAACACCGCGGCAATGGGCATGCCGCACTTGAGCACTTCGGCCTCGTCCGGTGACTCATCCAGCACCAGCAGTAACGACAGTTCGGGAGGCGGATTTGCCGCGCCGGACTGCGACCACTGCTGCGCCAGACTGGCCAGCGAGGATCCGGCGATCAGGGCAAAGTCAAAGTAACTGTCTTCCAGAGCCGGCTTCAGCTGGTCCAGGTTCGAGACTGGCCGAACATCCAGATCCACACCGGCGAGCGCCAATAGCCGATCGGTCAGGCTGTCCTCGTGCCGGGCAGCCATATCCAGCAGGAGTACCCGCCAGTGGTATCGAGACGCCTGTTGTAGAGACAAACCACGTCCTCATCGGCCCCGGGACTCTGCCCGGAGCATCAAACCCTGAGACACACAAACACCAAGCGTGCGCCACGGCGTCGCGCCAATGTGGCGCCACGCTGGCACAATGCGCGGGCATTATCGAACACACCGACTTGCCGCCATCGGTCGCAAGGACAGGCTATAGACCACACATCCAATGGAGCAGCCCGCCGATGTCCACGGCCCCCGCCAGTCGATTTCAACAAGATATCTATCTAAGCGCCGCTGGCGACGGGTGTTTCCATGGCGAACTGTCGTCCGCCTGGAGCATTGGCCCCATCCCCAACGGCGGCTATGTCATGGCCGTGGCCTGCAACGCACTGGCCATGGCATTGGACTGCCCACACCCGGCCAGCATCACCGGTCACTACGTGCAGCCCACCGAAGCAGGTCCTGTACAGATTGAAACCGAGGTGATCCGTCGCGGCCGTCGCCTGTCCACCGGCGTAGCGAAGCTGATCCAGGGTGGCGTGGAACGCGCGCGTTTCGTTGGCACCTTCACCGACCTGGCGCTCAGTTCGGGCGTCGACCTTCATACAGTATCACCGCCTGAGATATCAGACATCAGCCAATGTGTGCCCTTGGCGGAGCTATCGCCGCGACCAACAGCCATTCATGAACACCTGCTGGCGCGACTCGACCCCGCGTCGGCCACTCACTGGCAACGCGGCCATCCGGATGCACCCACGGAGCTTTGTGCCTGGCTGGGCTTCGTCGACGGCGGTCAGATTGATGTGTTCTCGTTGCCGCTGTTTGCTGACGCGCAGCCGCCGCCCTTGTTCCGGCGTATTGGCTTTGGGGGCTGGGTGCCGACGGTAGAGCTGACCGTGCATGTGCACCGAAAACCGGCGCCCGGCCTGTTGCGCGCCCGCTTCGTCACGCGCCACGTCACCGCCGGCTTACTGCACGAAGATGGTGAGCTGTGGGACAGCGCCGGGCACTTGGTGGCCCTGTCGCGTCAGCTGGCGATGGTGATTAGCCCGTCGGCGCGCCGCAACAACGGCGCCCCGGCCGATTGAGAATCGCCGGGACTAGGCTCCTGTATTCGCTGGCGCTTTGAGCTCGCCGCGCAAACCGAGTTCGATTTCTATCCGGCGCGCCACCCGCTCGGCTTCGTCGCGATCACCGAAAGGTCCCGCCGTTACCTGGTGGCGGCCGGCGAACCGATCACGCCTGGCCGGCACCGGCGGCCCCAGGTGGCGTAGCTGCGCCACCAGCTTTTGTGCGTTGTTCTCGCCACGGTAACCGCCAAGGTCAAGGTACCAGCCGTGCTTGGGCCGTGTGGGCGACGGTAGCGCGCTACGCACCGGCGGCTTGTGAAGCGGCATGCGGGCCAGGTAAGTGGTCTTGTCCGGCGCCTCGCGCAGGATTGGCAGCGGATACCCGGGCTGCGCCTGCACGTACGAACGCACGCGCCCCCAATCAACCGCTTCATCGTTACGACCGCGGCTGGCAAGCGCCTTGCGGATGGCGACTGCCGCGACCGCCTCGCGCTCGCCGAGGCTCGCAGCGTGTTCTTCGAGCGCCCGGTGTACTTCGAGCAGCAGTTCATCGCCCTGCCAGCCGGCCAGAATCGGCTGATTGATCACCGTAACCGCGCTGCCGGTGTCGGCTTCGTCAAACAGCCGGGTAATGTCTTCCGGGTATAACTGCAGGCAACCGTGGGTGACCCGCAGACCGGTGCCAGCTGGCTTGTTGGTGCTATGGATGATGTAAGTCGGCCAACCGAGGTCCAGCACGTGGGTGCCGATGGGGTTGTCGGGTCCGCCGGGCACCAATGCCGGCAGCGGGTCGCCGCGCATGGCGTGCGCTCGACGCACCGAAGCCGGCACACGCCAGTCCGGATAGGCCCGTTTGCGGGTGACGCGGGTGCTGCCCAGTGGCGTCGGGTACTCCTCGCGTCCGATGCCAATGGGGTAGCTCACCACCCGGCGCCGTCCCATGGCATCCGCCGGCAGGAAATGAAACAGCCGGCGCGCCGCCACATTGGCCACCAGACCATAGTGCGGGGCGGTGGGCAGGATCTGCGCGACCGGTAGCACGACCTGACGGCCATCGCCGGGGACCCACACATCAACGCCCGGATTAGCCCACTCGATCTCGTCGTAGCCCAGGTGAAAGCGGCGTCCGATATCGAGCAAGGTCTCGTCACCCCGCACACGGGTGACCTGGGTCAGCCCCAATACCTGCTGCCCCGGCGCCAGTTCATAGACCAACTGCGGACCCGGAGCCACCGCCCGCGGCGGCATCACAACCTTCGGTGGCGGCGCCGGCGGCAGGGGCACCACCGGTTCTTTCATGCAGCCGGCAAGCAGCAGCGAGACCAGCAGCCAGCCCAGCACCGATCGGTGCATGTCCTTAGGCATTGCCAACGTTACGGTCAAAAGGTGAGTGGAAATAGGTGCTCTCCTCGGCCGATTCGCGCACTTCGTCCAGTAACTGCTGCAGACGCAGTTCGGCGGTTGCCATCTCAGCGCACGAGCGGCATGACGGGTCAGCGCAGGGTTGATGGGTGTAAAGCCAGAAGTGGACGACACCCGACAGCATCCCGGAAGCGATCTCCCAAGCGTCGGCATCGGGATTCGCGTCGAGGATTTCATTGCCCAGGGCGACGGCGCGATCGGCAACTTCGTCAAAAAGGGAGTCGGTCTCGGCAGAACTCATAGGAGTAGCCCTCACGGGCGTAGCAATACAGCTGCGCATTCTAGCCCCGCTGGTCGGCGGCAGCCGCGTCGCGGGCAACGCCACCGGCAAATCGCCACCACCGTAGGCGCTGAACGCCCTATATGTCAGCCCGCCCATTGGCCTGTGTTCCGGCGCAGTGCCGCGGTCAACCCCGCAGAAAATCCAGGTGCAGGCGGTTGAACAGCTCAGGCTCTTCCCACTGCGGCCAGTGCGCGCTTTCTTCCAGCACCACCAGGCGCGCGTCCGGGATATGGCGCATGGCTTCCTCGGCCAGTTCCACCGGTTGCCCGGGGTTATGCCGCGTCCACAGCACCAGCGTCGGGCAACCAATGTCCTTCATCAGGTCCGGCCGCATCCACTGCGCGGTCCAGGCATCGTCCACCACCCGGCCCAGGGTCGACACGGCAATCTTGCCCATATGCGGCTGCATGCCCGGCTGCGCATAGATGGCGTAGCGGATCGCCACCACCTCGTCGGTGAGAGTCCTCTCCGGTTCGGCCATCAGCCAGGCCATGCGCGCCCGCACCGCCTCCATGGTGAGGTTGCCGGCAGCCTTCTTGGACCGCTCCAGCGCGTCGATCAGCTCCTGCTTGCCCTTGGCGTTGGGGGGCGCCAGGATGCCCGTGTTGAGCACCAGCTTTGTTACCCGTTGCGGCTGGCGAATGGCGGTCCAGGCAGAGACCATGGCACCCAGCG
>CAZZHF010000237.1:0-4733 GCA_964653545.1 uncultured Gammaproteobacteria bacterium
ATAAATACCGAAACTGCCGGTGGCATACCCCACGCCCACCATGCTGGCGGCCGCTGCCACAAAGGCGGCCCCAATCACCCGCCGCGCGTCCAGGTGCTGACAGACCACAGCGAGTATCAAAGGCCCGACAATGCCGCCGACATTTAGCGCCAGCGCCGCCAGTGAGCCTTGCTGCGGCCCGAACCCGACCTGCTGCGCGACATACGGCACCCAGTTGACGAGAAAGAACATCACCATCATGTTGACAAGGAACGCCAGCCACAGGCGCTGCGTATCACCGGCCAGGCCGGGTGCGAATAACAGCCGCACACGCTGACCGAACTTTTCAGCAGGCGCCATAGCGCTGGACCGTAACGTTGGCGATTCCGGCAAGAAACGGTGCAGTACCGGAATCAGCAACAGCGGTAGCACACCACCGATCACATACATCACGCGCCAACCGAAGCGCGGCACCAGCGGCACAGCGAGCAATGCGCACAACATGCCACCCAGGGCAAAGCCAACCAGGCCAATGCTGACCATAAGCGGGCGTTGCCGGTTCGAGGCGTGCTCGGAAATCAGCGCCGTGGCGTTGGGCACCGCTCCCCCGAGTCCGAACCCGGTCAGCAGGCGCAGCACAAGCAACCCGGCATAGCTGTCAGCCAACGCCGTGAGGCCTGCAAACACGCCGAACAACGCGCAGCACAGCATCAGCACGCGAACCCGGCCCAGGCGATCGCCCAACGGGGCAATGAACACCGAGCCGCCAATCATGCCGATCACCCCAGCGGCGAACAGCGGCGCCAAACTTTGTCCCGAGAGCCCCCAATCGACGGCGAGTGCCGGTGCCGTAAGCGCGATAACCAGCATGTCAAAGCCATCGAGCACGATCACCAGCAGGCACAGACCCACCACGCGCGCAGTGCGGCGTACTATCGGCGCAGTTTCAGCTGCGTCCATCCTTACCTCCCCTCCTGCGCACGTTGCGCCGCAACCGGGACCGTACCGCACCCGGCGCAAACCACCTTTGTCCCCCATTCCGAGCCCGCACGGAACAAAGCAACCCGGCAACAATAACCCCGCGGCACGGAGCCGGCCACGCGCTGCGTACAATTGGCCGTCAACGCCGCCGATCAGTACCGTCATGCCAAGCTCGCTTTTGCCCATCAGTCCGGCCGCTCGCGCCCGTGCCCAGGCGCTGCTCGATTTCATCGATGCCAGCCCCAGTCCCTGGCATGTCGCGGCAAATGCCGCGGCGCTGCTGGAGGATGCCGGCTACACGCGCCTGAACGAAGCCGACCCATGGCTCCTGTCGCCCGGCGGGCGGCACTACGTCCTGCGGGACGATTCGACCCTGGCGATGTTCCGGATCGGCGGCCAAGCCCTCGCCCAGGCCGGGTTTCGCGTCGTTGGCGCCCACACCGACTCGCCGGGACTGCGGGTCAAACCGCGCGCCGGGGACACCAGCGGTGGTCTGTTGCGCCTCGGCGTCGAAGTCTATGGTGGACCGATCCTGGCGACCTTCGCCGATCGCGATCTGAGCCTTGCCGGACGGGTCGCATTGCGTGATGCGAGCGCGCCACATGGCGTGCGTAGTCAACTGCTGCGTTTCGAAGCGCCGCTGCTGCGCATCCCGAACCTGCCGATCCACCTCAATCGCAAGGTGAACCAGGATGGACTCAAGCTCGACCGGCAAAACGAACTGCCCCCCATCCTTGAGTCGGTCCGGGAAGGCTTACCGGCAGCCGAGCACCTGAGGCGTCTGCTCGCCGACGCGCTCGAGGTCGACAGCGCGCAGATGCTCGGCTTTGAACTGAACGTCTACGACACCCAGCGCGGGGTTTTCTTCGGACCACAACAGGAATTCGTCGCCGACTCGCAACTCGACAACCTCGGATCCTGCCATGCGGCCCTGAGCGCGCTGCTCGACACCGACGCGACCGAAACCGGTCCCTGCGCCGTGGGCTTTCTGTTCGACCACGAGGAAGTTGGGTCCACCAGCGCCAAGGGCGCCGACGGCAGCTTTATCGACGACATACTGGAACGCATTGCCCTGTGCAGCGGGCTCGGTCGTGAGGACTATCGGCGCGCGTTGGCTCGCAGCGTGCTGGTCAGCGCCGATATGGCGCACGCTTACCTGCCCGGTCACACGGGCACTTATGACGACCAGCACCGCGTGCACCTGAACCATGGGCCGGTCATCAAAACCAACGCCAGCCAGCGCTACACTTCCGAAAGCGTGTCGGCCGGCCTGTTCCAACTGGCCTGCGAGCGGGTAGGCGTGCCCTGGCAAAGCTACGTGCAACGCAGTGATCTTTCCTGCGGCAGCACCATCGGCCCGGCGGCGGCGGCGCGTCTTGGCCTTCGCAGCGTGGACGTCGGCAACCCGATGTGGGCCATGCACAGCGTCAGGGAAAGTGCCGGGGCCGCCGACCATGACGCTATGTGTCGGGTTCTTGGTGCTTTTTTTTCGACGGCCCGCCACCCAGCTTTATCCCCATAATCTGTGGATAACTTGGTGGATTACTTACCGGATAAGGCCACAAACGGCGCGCCTATGCGAGATACCGCACAGATTGCCCAGCATTTAATCAAACTATAATTATCATTTAATAACAGTAAGTTATTTATGTTTTTGAATCTATATCCGCAGACGATTGCGATTTCGTCTGGTTAGTACAGGGATTTTTTACCGCCTGTGCGTAAATCGCCATCATCTGCCCTTGCCAAGCCTCTTTATTCCAGCTATGGGAGCCGCCCTGCGCGCTGAACACGCTGCCCGTGAATCGTCACCCCGGACCTGTCATGACCGTTCTGACTCACCTACAACGCCTTGAAGCAGAAAGTATCCATATCCTGCGCGAGGTGGTCGCCGAGACCGACAAGCCGGTCATGCTGTACTCCATCGGCAAGGACAGCGCCGTAATGCTGCACGTGGCCCGCAAGGCTTTCTATCCGGCCCCGCCGCCATTCCCACTGCTGCACGTCGACACCACCTGGAAGTTTCGCGCCATGTACGCCCTGCGTGAACGCATGGCACGCGAGCTGGGCATGGAACTGCTGGTCTACCAAAACCCCGAGGCCAAGGCCCTGGGCATCAACCCGTTTGACCACGGCTCGCAGGTCCATACCGATATGTGGAAGACGCAGGGCCTGAAGCAGGCGCTGGACCTGTACGGCTTCGACGCGGCCTTTGGCGGGGCCCGCCGCGACGAGGAAAAATCGCGCGCCAAGGAGCGCATCTTCTCGTTTCGCACCGCACAACACCGCTGGGACCCGAAAAGCCAGCGCCCGGAGCTTTGGCACCTGTATAACGGACGCAAGCACAAGGGCGAGTCGATCCGCGTGTTTCCGATCAGCAACTGGACCGAGCTCGATGTCTGGCAGTACATCCACCTGGAGAACATCCCGATCGTGCCGCTGTACTTCGCCGCCGAGCGCCCGGTGGTCGAGCGCGACGGCACCCTGATCATGGTCGACGACGAGCGCATGCCCCTGCACCCCGGTGAGACGCCGATACTCAAGAAGGTCCGCTTTCGCACGCTGGGTTGCTATCCGCTGTCCGGCGCAATCGAGTCCGAAGCCGACACGCTCACCGCCGTTATCCAGGAGATGCTGCTGACCCGTACCTCCGAGCGCCAGGGTCGCATGATCGACCACGACACTGCCGCCTCAATGGAAAAGAAAAAGCAGGAGGGCTACTTCTGATGGCGCATGTATCGGACCTGATCGCCAGCGACATCGACCAGTACCTCGCCCAGCACGAGCGCAAGAGCCTTTTGCGCTTCATCACCTGTGGCAGCGTGGACGATGGCAAGAGCACCGTCATCGGCCGCCTGCTGTTCGAGTCGAAGATGCTGTTCGAGGATCAACTGGTCGCCATGGAGGCCGACAGCAAAAAATGGGGCACCCAGGGCCAGGACATCGACTTTGCGCTGCTGGTGGATGGACTGGCCGCCGAGCGCGAGCAAGGCATAACCATCGACGTCGCCTACCGCTTTTTCAGCACTGACCAACGCAAGTTCATCGTCGCCGACACGCCCGGTCACGAGCAGTACACACGCAATATGATCACCGGGGCCTCCACCGCCGACTGCGCGGTCATTTTGATCGACGCCCGCAAGGGCGTGCTCACGCAAACCCGTCGCCACAGCTATCTGGTGAGCCTGATCGGCATCCGTAATGTGGTGCTGGCGATCAACAAGATGGACCTGGTCGACTTCGCCGAGGACGCGTTCCGCCGGATCGATGCGGATTACCGCGCCTTCGCGGCGCAAATCGGCCTGACTGACATCACGTCCATTCCCCTGTCCGGCCTCAAGGGCGACAACATGATCGACCCCAGCGAACGCACGCCGTGGTACCGCGGGCCGACGCTGATGGGCTTTCTGGAAACCTGCGAAATCGACGACACCCGCCGGCAACGCGATCCGTTTCGGCTGCCGGTGCAGTGGGTTAACCGGCCGAACCTCGATTTTCGTGGTTTCTGCGGGCTGATCGCGAGCGGTCGCATCCGGCCCGGCGATCGTGTCCGCGTGCAGCCATCGGGCCGCGAGAGCCGCGTCGCCCGCATTGTTGCGCTCGAAGGCGACCTGCCAGAAGCGGTGGCGGGCCAGTCGGTAACCCTGACACTGCAAGACGAGGTCGATATCTCGCGTGGTGACGTCATTTCCACTGCTGAGTTACCCGCCGAAGTCGCCGACCAGTTCGAATGCACCATGGTCTGGATGGCCGACGAACCGATGCTGCCCGGC
>CAZZHF010000238.1:0-4657 GCA_964653545.1 uncultured Gammaproteobacteria bacterium
TTGGACAGGCGTCGCACCACCGGCCGCATCAGGTACTGCATGAAGGTGCGCTCGCCGGTCTTGATCACGATCTCCACCGGCATGCCCGGCTGCAACACTCTGGCGCCGAGCGTTTTCATGCCCTCGGGCGTGATGGCGACCCGCGCCAGATAGTGGCGGGGCACGTCATTCTGTTCCACCACCAGATCGGCGGACACCGACGTTACCTTGCCATCGAGCACCAGGTTCGGGTCGTCGATGAAGGCAGGGCTGCGCACGTTGACGGCGAGCCCGGCCTGCACCCGGTCGATCAGCTGGGGCGCAATACGCGCCTCGACAATAATCGGCTCGTCCAGCGGCACGATGTCCAGCAACCGGGCGCCGGCGGGAATGACGCCGCCTACCGTGGTCACCGCCAGATTCACCACAAATCCATCGACCGGCGCGCGGATGATGGTGCGCGCCAGATCCTCGGCGGCCATGCGCTCGCGTTGTTCAAGCACCTCGACCTCGCGCGTGGTGTCGGCCAGCAGTTGCTCGACTTCGCGCTGATACTCCTGGCGTCGCTGGGTCATGCGCAGCTCGGTTTCCGCAAGGTTGCTCTGCGCGGTGCTGACGTTGGCGGCCAGGCCGCTGACCGCGCCGCTCAGTTCGGCGGCGACGCCTTGCTCCTCCAGCCAGCGGTTGCGTGGCAGATAGCCCTCACGGGCCAGATCGCCAGTCCATTTGAGCTTCTCTTCCACCAGCTTCAGCTGGGCTTGCTTGGCGGCCAGCTGGGCGCGCAGACCGCGAATCGAGTCCCTGATGGCGGTGCTGTTCTGGGTCAGGATGTCGATGTCGCCCTGCAGGGCTCTGCGGCGGGTCTCGAACAGCTGTTCCTGAAGCCGTGTTTTCTCGCGTACCTGGGAGTCGGCATCGGCGGCGGCGATGACATTGGGATGAAAAACAATCCGGTTCGTGCCCGCCTGCTCCGCTTCCAGCCGGTTCTGTTGGGTTCTCAGCGACAGATATTGCTGCCGCAGGGCTTGATGGGTGGTGCTGGCCAGGGTCGAATCCAGGCGCAACAGAATCTGCCCGGCGGCTACTTTTTCCGCCTCACGAACCTGAATGGCGCTGACGATGCCGCCGGTCAGGTGCTGTACCACCTTGCGCTTGGTATCGACCGACACGATGCCCGAGGCCGGCACGCCCTCGTCCAGTGGCGCAAACAGCGCCCACAGAAAAAATGCCAGCAGCCCCAGCATCAACAACCATACCCCCCGGCGCACGGAGCGGGCCGGATTGTTGACGTCGGCCAATACCGTATCTACCTGTGCCTGCGACAGGCTCGATTCGGCGGCCGGTTCCTTGAGGGTGCCCAGCTTGTCTGTCAGCCATTTGCCAATCGTGTTCATCCGCTTGCCTTGACCTGTGTGGCGCTTTGGCGCAATGGGCGGCCAGCGTACGGCTGCCCGGTCGCGCCGCTAGCCTTGACTGGCGATAGCCGCCTTCTTTTCCTGGGCCGCCTGCGAAAGTGTCGCCAGAACCTGTTGCCGTGGGCCAAACAGCTGCACGGTACCGTCTCGCAACAGCAGCAACAAATCCACCGCCGCCAGGATGCTGGTGCGATGGGTGATGACGATTACCGTCCTGCCGGCTTCTTTCTGTGCCGCTACCGCCTGGACCAGCGCTGCCTCGCCGGCGTCGTCGAGGTTGGAGTTCGGCTCGTCCAGCACGATCACGGCGGGTTGGCCGTACAGTGCGCGGGCCAGGGCAATGCGTTGCCGCTGGCCACCGGAAAGAAAGCTGCCGCCAATGCCGATGGACGTGTCGTAGCCATCCGGAAAACCGAGAATCATGTCGTGGACGCCGGCCTGTCGGGCGGCTTCGATGACCTTGTCCGGCTCCGGATCGCCGAACCGGGAAATATTCTCGGCGATGGTGCCCTCGAACAGTTCGACGTCCTGAGGCAGGTAACCGATGTGGCCGCCGAGCTGTTCCTTGTCCCAGCGAAAGATATCGGCGCCGTCCAGACGCACCGTGCCGGAAGTCGTCGGCCACACGCCGACCAGCAGGCGGGCCAGGGTTGATTTGCCCGACGCGCTCGGGCCGACGATGCCCAGAATGCTGCCCGGCTGGATGGCGAACGACACGCCCTTGATGATTGGCGTCCGGCCACCGGGGGCGGTCGCCACCACGCCCTCGACCGCAAGCTGCCCCTTGGGCGCCGGCAGTGCCATGCGTTGCTCGCGTTGCGGATACTCGCCCAGCAAGGCGTTCAGTCGCTGATAGGCGGTGCGGGCCGAGATCAGGTGTTTCCAGGACGAAATCAGCTGCTCGACCGGGGCCAGCGCCCGGCCCATCAGGATGGACGCGGCAATCATGGCGCCAGCCGACACATGGCCCTGCACCGCCAGCAAGGCGCCCAGGCCCAGAATCAGCGACTGCAAGCTGATGCGGATAAATTTGCTGACCGCCGTCACCTGGCTGGCCCGTTCGCTGGCCTGTGCCTGCAGGGCAAGTACTTCCTGATGCTTGACGTGCCACCGTGCCCGCACCCGTACCAGCATGCCCATTGCCTCGATCACTTCGGCGTTACGCAGGTTGTTCGCGGCGTAGTTGGACGCGCGAATCGAGGCGGCGTTGGCCTGCGACAGTGGCCCACGGGTTACCCATTCGTTTATCAGGGCAAGGATGATCAGCAGCGCCGCGCCTATCGTTGCCAGCAATCCAAGCCACGGATGCAACAGGAAAATGACCGCCAGATAAATGGGAAACCACGGCGCATCGAAAAACGCGAACGCACCGCTGCCGGTAAAGAACTGCCTGACATGCGTCAGGTCATTGAGCGACTGGCTCGGACTGGCGCCCACCCGGCGCAGGTTGGCCTCGAACGAAGCGGTGAACACCCGCGCATTCATGCGGGCGTCGAACAGCGAGCCGGCCCGCACCAGCAGCTGCGACCGCACCCACTCCAGACCCGCCATCAGCGCGTACAGCCCCAGCACCACCACCGTCAGCATCAGCAAGGTTGATTCACTGCGGCTGCTCAGCACCCGGTCGTAGATCTGCAACATGTAAATCGCAGGCACCAGCAGCAGCATATTGATGATGAAACTGAACCCGCCCGTGGTCACGAACAAGCGCCGCAGCGAAAACAAAGCCTCCGCCAGCTCGGATTGCGGGCCGCCGTCCTTTATGGCCATTTTTTTACTCCCACGGGATGCCGCTCCTGCACGGGCGGGCGCGGTGCTGATAGGCCATGCGCGCCGGGGCGTACTGTACTGCGAACCCGCCGGTGCCTCGATGCCGACGGCTATCGCCTGAAAAGCCGCTCATGGTTTGGAACTTACGCCCTGAAGAATGCCTTGCAGGGTTAGCGGTGCGAGCACCGGCGGGCTTGAGCGCCAGATGCCGCCAAACCTGGAGGCAGCCAGTGATGTAGGTGAATCACGGTCGCCACCACCGGGCGACAGGCTAGGACTCCGTGACTTCCACGCCCCGCCAGAAGGCGACCCGGCCCTTGATCCGCTCCGCCGCCGTCTTCGGCTGCGGGTAATACCAGGCGGCGTCGCCATTGCGCGCGCCGTTCACCAGCACAGAGTAGTAGCTGGCCGTACCTTTCCAGGAACAGACCGACGTGGTGGGGCTATCCTCCAGCAGCGCACGGTTGACCGATTCGAGCGGGAAATAATGATTGCCCTCGACCACGATCGTGTCCGACGACTCGGCAATGACCTGTCCGTTCCAGATGGCTTTCATGGTCATGACTCCTGGCTGTGTGTGGGCGATCGCCAAGATAGCCTACCGTCCCGGTGCTTCAGGACGTCGCGTTACCGCGGCGGACCGCGCGCCGATTAGGCGCCGCCTCCTAGAACATGCCAAACACAGCGCGCTCGGACACTGCCGTTTCGGTACTGGTCATGAACTGCAGCACTACCGGCTGGCCGCGCGTCTCGGTTATCTCGCGAGCCCGCTTGAAGGCGGCGCCGATCTGTGCAGGGTCCTCGATGGTCTCGGCATGCGCTCCCAGTGCCCGCGCCACGCCGGCGTAATCACCGCCCAGGTCGCGGGTACGGTAGAGCTCGTGCGAACGGGTCATCGATTGCGTTTCCACGGCCATGGTGGAGTTCTTCAGAACCACGGTGATGGTCGGGATCCCGCAGCGCACCGCAGTCTCGATGTCCAGGCCCACCATACCGAAGGCGGCGTCGCCCATGAAGTTCATGCAGACTTTTTCGGGGTGTACCAGCTTGGCGCCCATGATCAGACCCAGACCACAACCCAGCGCGTGTGACTTGCCCCACGACAGGTAGCCGCCTGGTGCCGCCCGGTAAAACGGTGTCAGCTGGTCGCGCGGGCTGCCGGCGTCGTGGGTAACGATGGCATCCTTTGGAGGGATTGCCTTCATGCATTCGGCGACCACCCGGTACGGCGTGATCGGTTGCTCATCGCTGTCGAGCTTGTGCGCCCACGCTGCCAGCCAGTCCGCCCGCCGCTTGGCAAGCGTGGCACGCAGGCCTTCGCGCGGCCGCGGCTTGCCGTCGGTCAGATCCCGGCAGCACGCCAGCAAGTCCTCCAGCACCAGCGCTGCGTCACCGATGATGGCTTCTTCAACCGGGTACTCGCGGGCGATGTCATCGTGGGCGTTGGTGATGTGCATCACCGGTATGCCGACGGGAATCTTTACCGTCATGTA
>CAZZHF010000239.1:0-4657 GCA_964653545.1 uncultured Gammaproteobacteria bacterium
CGGCAAGTTCGTCTGGCCCGGCTACGGCGAAAACATGCGCGTGCTCAAGTGGATGATCGACCGCATTGAAGGCAAGGCCCAGGGCAGCGAGCATGTGTTTGGCGTCAGCCCGGCCTATGAAGAGCTGAACTGGACAGGCCTGGATTTCACGGCCGAGCAGTTCAAGACCGTCACCAGCATCGACAAGGCGGCCTGGCAGCAGGAGCTGGCACTGCACAGCGAGCTGTTCCAGCAGCTGGCTTACCACCTGCCTGCCGAACTGAACGAGACCAAGACCCGGATCGAGCAACGCCTGGCGGCCTGACCCACAGGCCTTCCAAAAAAAAGCCACCGCACGCGGTGGCTTTTTTGTCGGTGTGCAGCGCTTTCAATCGCCCCAGGTGGTGGGCCAGCGGGGCGTAGCCGGGGACGTCACCGGTGCAGCCGCTGCGGCCCGAGCGGCCAACGCTTCCCGGCGACGGCGCTCGGCGCGGGCACGGGCAACACCGTACGACCAGGCGTTCAAAGCCGCCACCAGCTGCCGGCCCAGCAAGGCCATCAGACTACGCGGTGCCAAGGCTGCCATGGTCACAGTTTCTCAGTAGTAGCCGCGCACGTCACGCAGCGTGTCACGCGACATGGCGCGGCTGATGTCGGCCATCACGCGGGCGTCGGTCAGCGCCAGTTCCCACAGCTTTTCATCGGCTGCAGCCTGCTTGCGGCGGGCAGACCAGGCACGCATGGCCGTACGCAGCACGCTGCCGGCATTGCGCGCGGGCGAGGCCAGCAGGGCCAGTGCGGCGAAGGCGATGGTCCACATCAGGATCCAGGCCATGAGCAGGTGACCTTCGGTCCAGGTGTCGACGACCTGATTGGCAACCACCAGCAGCGCGGCCACAACGGCCGACAGCAACAGGGTGGCGGCGCCACGGGCGCCATTGAAGCCCTGGGCCATGTTCTTGATGGTTTGGGCGGCCTGTTCGGCGCGCACCACGCCAGGGTGTTGGCTGGGGTATTCGGTGTGGACAAAGCTGGTCATGATGAATCCCTCTTCAAACAAAAACGCTTGTGGCGGAATTGCCGGGCGCAGACGAATATTAGGGTTACCACTGATATTTATCCAATTTAGATTGGTGATGTATATCATTCACCAGTCATATGAATAACCCCAACTTCCGTACGCTGGACCTGAATCTGCTTCGGGTGTTCGACCAGGTCATGAGTGAGCGCAACCTTACGCGCGCAGCCAGCAATCTGGCCATGACTCAACCTGCGGTAAGCAACGCCCTGCGCCGTTTGCGGGAGGCCTTGGGCGACGAACTGGTACGCCGAAGCGGGTATGGTGTGGAGCCTACGCCGCGTGCACTGGCCCTGTGGCCGGCCATTGGCGACGCCCTGCGCCAGATCGAGGCCTCGCTGGCACCCGGGGATTTTGTCGCCGCCGAAGCCACCAATACCTTCATCCTCGCCATGGCCGATGCGACGGCAGCCGAACTCATGCCGGGCCTGGTGGAGATCATCGAGACCGATGCCCCCGGTGTCTCGATGCGGGTTTTGCCCCTGACCACCCGCGACCCACGCCGTCTTCTGGACGAAGGGCAGATTGACCTGGCGGCAGGCTATTTTCCGGCCGTGCTGGCCGACCTGACCGCCCAGGCCCAGGCCGGAGGCAAGGCGGGGTTTGAGCATCAGCGCCTGTACGGCGGCGAGTATGTTTGCGTGATGCGCAAGGGGCATCCGCTGGGCAGCGGCCCGTTCACGCTCAAGCGCTTCTGCAATGCCCACCATCTGCTGGTGAGCTTCTCGGGCCGGCCGTACGGGTTCATCGACGAAGCGCTGGCGTCCATGGGCCAGACACGGCGCATCGTGCTCACGGTCAACCAGTTTTTTACTGCGGGACGGGTCGTTTCGGGCTCGGACCTGCTCACGGTGCTGCCGCGCCATTTTGTGACCGTGACCGGCATGGCCAGCGAGCTGATGGTGCGCGACCTGCCGTTTGAGGTGCCTCCGGTGCACGTGGATTCGCTGTGGCACATCCGCCAGGGCCAGCGCAAGGAACACGCCTGGTTGCGCCTGGCGGTGGCTGCTGCCGCCGCCAAGGCGTTTTCAGCATCACGCCAACTGGTGTGATGCCGTCAGCCGCGCACCGTGCGGCGCGACGGAGCACGCAGGCCCTGGGTGGCGTCGGCCGTACGCGCCACAGCCGACAGCAGGGAACGCAGCCACGCATGGCTCTGCGAGTGATGGGTCCGGCTGTGCCACAACTGGTAAAAGCGCATGGCCGGAAAGTCGATCGGCGAAGGCACCACGGCCAGCGGCAGCAACCGCGCATAGTGCTCGGCAAAGTGACGGCTGGTGGTGAACACCAGGTCGGTGCCCGGCAGCAGGTACGGCGCCATATTGAAGAAGGGCACCGTCACCGTGGCCTCGCGCGTCATGCGCAGCGCCGCCAGGTGCGACTCCACCACGCCGCGCTGGGTCACGCTGTACATCAGCGGCACCACATGCGCACCGCCCAGGTAGTCGGCCACAGTCAGGCTGCCACCTGCCGCAGGGTGGTCCTTGCCGACCAGGCACACCACTTCGTCCTCCAGCAGGATGGCCATGCGCAGGTGCTCCGGGGGTTGCGGCCAGTTGCCGATCACCACGTCCAGCTCGCCGGCGGCCAGCGCGGCCTCGTAGTCATAGTCCGGCCCAAGCGAATGCACCATGAGCCGCGCCCGGGGCGCGGTCAGGCGCAGGTAGCTGACCATGCTGGCCATGAGCGGCGGCGCCAGGTAGTCGGGCGTGCCGAGGCGAAACACCTGGCGCGTGGTCGCCGCGTCAAAGGCCGCCGCCGGAGCCAGCAGGCCGTCGATCTCGGCAAGCACAATGCGCACGGACGCCTCCAGCTGCAGGGCCCGTTCGGTGGGCACCATGCGCTGCTTGTCCTTGATCAGCAGCGGGTCACCCAGGATGTCGCGCAGCTTCTTGAGCGCAGCGCTCACGGCGGGCTGCGACTGGTTCAGCCGGGCCGCCGCCCTCGACACGCTGCGCTCAGCCATCAGCGTGCTGAATACGCGCAGCAGGTAGGTGTCAAACGGGTCGCTGGGTCGGCTCATGACAGGCAATGCACAAAGCTGGGGCTTGGACGGGCGCCAAAACCCCTGTTTCAGCGCTTTTGTTATGCGGCAGATAAGTATGACGCGATTGGCGTGCCACCCAGGGGTACCTATAGTGGGACCATCCTTTTGCCCCTGCCTGGAATTCCCATGACTCTTCAACTGACACGTCGCGGTGCTCTCAAAACCCTGTCGGCCGGCGCTGCGGCGGTGGCTCTGCCTGCATTGGCCGCCTGGCCCGACAAGACGTTGCGCATCGTCGTGACTTTTCCGGCCGGTGGCGCCAGTGACATTGTTGCGCGCGTCATGGCAGAGCAGCTGGCCAAAAAGCTCGGCCAGCCCGTGGTGGTGGACAACCGTCCCGGTGCCGGCGGCAGCGTGGGTGGCCTGGTGGTTTCGCAGGCAGCCCCTGATGGCTACACGCTCATGCTGTCGAACTCCACGCCGATCTCCATCGGTCCGTTCGCGCTCGAGAAGCAACCCTATGACCCGGTGGACGGCTTCACCCACATTGCCCTGATCGGTACCGCACCCTGCGTCGTCATGGCCCATCCGGGCGCGCCCATCAAGACCATCACCGACGTGGAGTCACAGGCACGCAAGACCGGCCGGCTGGATTTCGGCTCGGGCGGGCCGGCATCCATCGGCCACATCTATGGCGAACTGATGAAAAAGACCATGGGCGTCAACATGGTCCATGTGCCCTACCGTGGCGGCGCGCCCATGACCACGGACCTGATTGCGGGCGTGGTGCCGCTGGGCATCGACGTGCTCACCGCATTCGTACCGTATTTCAAGAGCGGACAGATCGTGCCGCTGGCCGTTACCTCGGCCAACCGCTCACCGCTGGTGCCGGATGTGCCCAGCGTGGTCGAATTTGGCTACCGCCGTCTGGTTCTGGACAATTTCTTCGGCCTGTCGGGCCCGGCAAGGATGCCCGCCGACGTGGTGGCCCGGCTCAACACGGCCTGCAACGAAATCCTCGCTCAGGCGGACATCAAGAAGCGCATGGTGGACCTGGGAATCACGGCCTCGACGGCCAGTCCGGCGACGTTCACCGGCTTTGTGCGCGAACAGGTCGCGCAGCTCGCACCCACGGTCAAGGGCGCAGGCGTGAAGCTCTGACGCTTCGGATCTTCAGCGAACGACGCTGAGGTAGGCGCTGGCGGCGCGGCGCAGTTCGCGTGCCTGGCGCGGGTTCTGGCCAGCGCGCGATTCAGCGCGCTCCATCAGCTGATGAGCCACACCATCGCCCTCTGGCTGATGGGACAGGGCCGGAGCGCGGGTGCGGCCGATCCATTGGCGAAGCTGGGTCAATTGGGCAAACAAGGTAAACATGAGGGGTCGCCGGCTCGCGGCGTGTAGTGGCAATGGATCAAGAATAAGGGTTTTCCCTAGGGTTGCAACCTCAATACTGGGCCTTGGTCATGCACGTTTTGCATAGTTCAATCCCATCGGGCACATGGCGGGCCGCCGGCGGTTCGCCAGCCGTAGCTTGCGGGGCAGGTATGCTTGTTAGATGAGCCAGCCAGCTTTGCCCACCTCAGCAACCCAGCCGCCGTTGGGTGATGAATGGC
>CAZZHF010000240.1:0-4625 GCA_964653545.1 uncultured Gammaproteobacteria bacterium
CGCTCGTCGAAGAAGGTGTTGTACTCGCGGGCCGGCTCCACGCGCAGCTCGAGCGTGGTGTCGATGTAGGCCTGCATCAGTGCGTTGGCCATGATTGCCGCAAAGCCGGGGTCTGAAGCGGTGAACGACAGCGACAGCGCATTGGAGTCGCGCGTTGGCCGCACCTCGAAACTGCGACCCAGGGTTTCAGCGGCCCATGACTCGAAGTTGCCGCGCCCTTCGGTCGACGCTGTCCACTGCTCGCGGAGTTGCGCGCTCTCTCCGAGCTTCAGCGCACGGAACGCCCGCAGGAACACACGCTCGCTCTGCGCCACATCGACCTGCGTGGCCATATAGCTTGGAATGTTGATGCCATTGCTGAGCGCAATGCCTGCCAGCGGATCGCTGGATTTGGTGTCCACCACCACCGCCGCCGTTGCGGTGTACTTGGCTCGCATCAGCAAGCTGGCACCCACCACCAACCCGACCGTGAACAGCCAGATGCACAGGCCGAGCATCCAGCGGGCGCGGAGGATGACGAAGAATTGGGACAGAGTCATGGGCTTGCGATGAGCGGCACGAGGTGATGTTCAGCGAGACGCCGCATCGGCGACCGCAGGCGCATTCGGGTACCGGATGGCAGCCTTGCCGCGCAGCACGCCCACCTGGGCCTCGACGGCCTGCCGTCTCGCAATGTTCACCAGGTATTGCTCGATCGTGGCGCGCGCCTGCGATTCCGGGATCGGCGCCGGGATGGCGGAGACCAACACCATGGCTCTCACGCCCCGCGGCGGCCGGGCGACCAGCAAGGTCTTGCCTTCGTTCAGGGCGACGACTTTGTCCAGCATGTCCATGGGCAGCGCTTCGGGCAGCAAGGTCGTGGTCCGTGCAACGTGGGGCAAACCGGAGGTCTTGAGGTACTGAGCCACGGCAGCGACCGAGCTCAGGGGTTCGATAGCAGCTTCCAGGCCCGCAATCTTGTCGGGCGTCACGTCGATGTCGAACTCCTGGAAACCGAAGATGCGACGGGCCTTGAACAAAGCCGGCTTTTCGGCATAGAAGCGATCGACCTCGGCGACGCTGGGTTTGATGGTGGTTTGGCTGATGCGTTCCAGATAGGCCCTGGCCAGCAGCTCGCGTCGCGCCGCTTCCAGGGCCATCAGCACCGGAGGGTCGCGATCGAGCTTCATGCCGAGCGCGGCCTGGGCGGCCAGTTCCTGATCGATCAACTCGTCGAGAACCTTGCGGCTGGCTGCAGCGTCGAGCACCTGCCCCGCGGGGCGCTGCTGTATCGCGAAGTTGAGCTGGTGAACGGAGATCTCGCGATCGTTGACGCTGGCCGACACCTGCGATGCGGGCGTCTTCTGCTCACCGCAGGCCGCAAGCAACAGCAAGCTGCAAGCCGCCAGCGCGCCGCAGCGGGCAGCCAGATCAGCGCAGCGGGTTCGAGTGCGGTTCATTCGTCGAGGGCGGAGCCTTGGATATCAGGACGCCATGCTAACGGGCGAATGCAACGCTCAGGATTGCGAGGCGTAGCAAAAAGAAAAGCGGGCCCAAGGGCCCGCCTCGCATCCGAAGAACAGGGTTCAGAGGGTGCGCCTGCGCAGGGCCAAGCCACCCACCAGGCCCAAAGCCGCCAGCGAAAGGGCGAGCGTTGCCGGCTCGGGAACCGCCGACGTGATGATGGCAAAGCCACTGTAGATGCCGCCGGGAGATCGGGTGCTGGACCCGGCGACGTTGAACGAGTAGGCACCTGCCCCCACGCCCGAGAGCGAGAACAGGCCCGGTCCGGTACCGGCGACGAGCACACCCGAAGGGCCCGTCAGGTTGTATGTCAGGCCGGTGATGAAACGGCTGGTGTTGATGCTGCCGTCGATGTCGAAGAACCCACCCGAACCCAACGTGAAGCTGTAGCTCTTATTGAAGGCCCCGACGGCCAAGCTCTCGTTGAACGAAAGAATGTCGTTGCCGCCGGCCGGCACATTGAGTGCGTGGGCCGATAGCGAGGCCCCGAACAGCGACGCACAGACCGCGAGGGAAACCACTGCACGCTTGAAGATTTGCATCACCGTAGTCCTTTATCCAGCTATTCATCCGACTTGCTCAAGTCTAGGCGATGTCATGCGGCCTGGAGCGCGAAACATTATTGCCATGTGTACGACAGTGGCCGCGTGGACGACGCCCCGCTGACACGAACACAATTTGTCGCATACCCCTAACTGAGATGAGAACTTAAGGGAGATTTCCGCCCTCTCTCTATCACGGATTCATAGACGATCGTCACGCAAGTCGCGGGCCATACTCCAGCCACTCGCGATGCGTTGCTACGAAAGCTCATGCTTTCATTTGCATCCGTTTGTGCCCGAAGGGGAAATCGACATATCCAGCTCCTAGACTCGAAGATGCGGCGCGATATTTGCTCTTCGTGATTCGCACAGTTGTGGGTATTGAAGGAGCAGTCATGAGCGCTATCGCGTACCTATCTGGGGCCCTGCTGAACCAAAGCAGGGCAAAGCAAAGTCGATCTTTCTTGGAGCAAGCCTACGTGCTTGCGAATCAGGCAACGGCCGCCGTAGCGTTGCTGCTCCTGAGCCCGATCTTGCTGGGCATTGCATGGATGATCTGGCGGGTCGATGGCACGCCCATACTGTTCGGGCACTACCGTGTGGGCTTGAATGGCCGCTTGTTCAAGTGTTTGAAGTTCCGAAGCATGCGCCGCGATGCAGAAGACGTGCTGGCGCAACTGCTGAGCAAGGATCCGATCGCTCGGGCCGAATGGGCTCGGGACCAGAAACTGTCGAAAGACCCGCGCATCACCGGGATCGGCGCGTTCCTCCGTCGCACCAGCCTCGACGAGCTTCCTCAATTGCTGAACGTGCTCCGCGGCGAGATGGTGCTCGTGGGCCCTCGCCCGATCACCGTGGGAGAGCTCACGCGCTATGGCAAGGTGCGTTGGCACTATCTCAGCGTGCGGCCGGGCATGACGGGCCTGTGGCAGGTGAGCGGCCGCAACAACACGACGTATGAAGAACGCGTGGATTTCGACAAGCACTATGTCGAAGAACGGTCGCTCACCTTGGACGCGTCGATCTTGGTGCGGACCGTTGTTGTCGTCGCGACCGGGCATGGAGCCCGATGACCCGGCCCTTCGGCTTCTTCCAGACTGGATGAGGCCGAGCAAACGAAAAAGGGCGATCGAGGCTCCGCTACGCGGTACCACGGTGCACCTGGTGGGGCGGTTGACCGACGCGGTGTTCGGCTTCGTCGGACCGGCAACGGCCGCGCTGTCCAAGGCGGGACGCAGCCAAGTCGTCGTGATGATCGACGACGCAAAGAGCCGCGAGCTCCTGCCGTCGTTCGCAAGCCAGGTGGAGATCATCCTGTCGCTCGACGACCAGAATCCGCTGCGTCGCTGGACTCGGCTGTACCGGCTGTTCTGCTCGATCAGCGAACGAGAGCCGATCAGTGCAGTGCACCTTCATGGCGTGCTGCCGTCGGTCGTGGGGGCGCGCTGGACCCGCAAACATAACCCGCGCATGGTGCCGCTCTACTTCTCTCCGCACGGTTCGAAGCTGCTTGGTGCGCTCAAATTGTTCGGTGCACCATTGATGTGGATCGTGAGGCCGCTCTCCGGCCGCACGGGCCAGCGGGCGATCGCCAACGCGCCCTCCGACGCGCGCTCGGTCGCGCCTTACGCCGCGCAGGAGGTCGACCTGATCGAGATGCCGGTAGCCGAAGCTTTCTTTGTGGCCGAGCGGCAGGAGGCCCGAAAGCCTTTGGTCGTCGGCAGCGGTGGCCGAGGCAGCGGAACGAGCGTGGAGTTGTTTGCTCAGCTTGCCGTGGTGCTCGGAGACGAAGGCCTGGGGGTGAGCTTCAACTGGATCGGTGAGCCCGATCCGTCGTCGGCCGCGCGTTTACGCGCGGCGAATGTGGGGATCTACTCGCCAGTCGACGACGCGGCAAGAGCGTCGCGCCTCGGCTCGGGCTGGATCTACGTGGCGGCTGGTGGCGTTGGACGGGAGTTTGCGGAGTCCCTGGCCCAGGCCATGGCCTTGGGGCTGCCTTGCGTGGCCTTCGACATTCCACAGCATCGCGACCTCATCGACGATCGGCTCAACGGTTACCTGTGTAAGCACCATGACGAGATGCTTCTGCGCGTCGCCGCCTTGGTCGATTCTAAGGAACTCCGCGCGACCATCGGGCAGAACGCCAGGGCACGAGCGTGCGAGCGTTTCAGCCCTGAGAGTTTCCAACGCAAGTTGCTGGCCGCTTACGCGCACCCCACCGACGAGGACGCCCTGGCGCCGCCCTCCAAGCAGGGTGTACCGGCTTGATTGCACTTATTGGCTGCTGCACACAGCCGGCGGCCGCGGCCTTCTCGATCTAGCTTTCGGACCCCTCGGCCCTTGCCTGCCGCCGCATCAACCGCTCCAGCGCCTGTGCCGGCGTCAGCCGCCCATCGAGCACCGCCACCACGGCGGCGATGATGGGCATGTCGACGCCCAGCGCCTGGGCACGTGCCAGCACGGTGGCGGCGCTGTACACGCCCTCGGCCACGTGGCCCAGCGCGGCCAGCACTTCGGGCAGCGAGCGGCCCTGGGCCAGTTGCAGGCCGACCTGGCGGTTGCGCGACAGGTCGCCGGTGG
>CAZZHF010000241.1:0-4615 GCA_964653545.1 uncultured Gammaproteobacteria bacterium
CCGCGATCACGCGACTCCAGCTCATCGACTGAGGTTTTGACGCCGCCGACGACCACCGTGTGGCCGGCATTGTGGCCACCCTGAAAGCGCACCACAGCGGCGGCCTGCTCGGTGAGCAGATCGACCACCTTGCCTTTGCCCTCGTCACCCCATTGGGTGCCGATCACAACGACGTTCTTCGCCATCGGTCTTTTATCCTGAGTTTGGCAGCGTCCAGCCGCCGTCGCGGCGCACGATGCGCTCGCCAATGGCGCCCGGGTCGCTGCCGGGGAGTTCATACACGACCCTGTGCCCGGCGACACGCAGGCGCTGTACCAGAGCGGTCAGCTCAGGATCGCTGCCCCAAGGTGCCAGCACCGGTGGCGGTGGGTCCTGTGCGACGGCCAGCAGCCGTTTAAGGTCGGCGCTGAAACCGGTGGCTGGCCGGGCGCGACCAAACACCCGGCCGATGCCGTCATAGCGCCCACCCCAGGCCATGGCCTGGCCGAAGCCGGCACTGTACGCGGCAAACACCAAGCCGGTGTGGTAATGGTAGCCGCGCAGTTCGGCGAGGTCGAAAAACAGCGGCAGATCCGGTTCAAAACGCAGTAGCTCATCGGCGATGCCAGTCAGTTCATCCAGTGCCGCGGCGACCGCGGGCGGTAAATCGGTAAGCGTGGCGCGCAGCGCGGGCAGCGCGCCGATCGGGCCAAACCACTGTGGCAGGCCGGTAAACCAGGCCTGCGCGGCCGGATCCAGGTTCAGGCTGCCCACGAACTGGGCAATGTCAGTTCCCGCCTTGCGCTGCAACAGCTCGAACAGTGTGTTCTCCGCCTCGGCGTCGAGGCCCGCGGCGTCGGCGAGGCCGCGCAGGATGCCGACATGCCCCAGATCGACATGCGCGCTGTTGTGTCCGGTGGCGCTCAGTGTCGCCAGCATCAGACGCAGGATCTCCACATCGCTCTGCGGTCCGGCGTGGCCGTAGAGCTCGGCACCCACCTGCATGGGGTTGCGACTGGCGCCCAGAGGCGTGCCTTGTGCCGTCAACACCGAGCCGAGATAACACAGGCGGGCTGGCGCCGGATCGTCGTCGCGGGCATCAATGCGCGCCACCTGCGGCGTGATGTCAGCGCGGATGGCGAGCAGTCGACCGGACACCGGATCGGTGACCTGAAATGTTTGTTGGGCAAGATCGCTGCCAGTGCCGGTGAGCAGCGCATCGGCAAACTCCACCAGCGGCGGCATTACCAGGCGATAGCCCCAGGCGGCGAACAGGTCAAGCAAAGTCCGTCGACCGCGCTCCAGCGCTTCCGCTTGCGTCGGTAACAGATCCTCTATGCCGGGTGGCAGCAACCAGCGCACGGCGCCCGGCCTCAGCGCACGAGTTGCAGCAGCAACAGGCCGACCAGCATGCTGGCAAGCCCGCCCAAGCGCAGCGCCCGGTCCGGTAATTGCCCGGTTAATGCCGCAGTTCTCCGTAGCGTGGCCGGACTGATGAACGGCAGAACGCCTTCCAGGACCATCACCAGGCAGAAAGCAGCAGCCAGATCGCTCATGACGTCCTAGCGGTCGCCCGCGGTAGGCGCGTCGAAGTGCTTGAAGAAATTGCTGGTCGGTTCCAGCACCAGCAAGTCGCGGCTGGTGCCGATGCTGTTTCTGTAGGCTTCCAGGCTGCGATAGAAATCGTAGAAAGCTGTGTCCTGACCGATCTCCTCGATATAGCGGGCAGCGGCCCGGGCCTCGCCCTCGCCGCGGATGCGCAGGCCGTCGCGCCTGGCCTGCGCCAGCAGCAAGGTACGTTCCTTGTCGGTCTGGGAGCGGATGCGTTCGCCTTCTTCGGCGCCCTTGGCGCGCAGTTCGGCAGCGACCCGTTTGCGCTCCGCCTCCATGCGGGTATAGACGGAACTGCTGACCTCGGGCGGCAGGTCCACCCGCTTGATGCGTACATCGACGACCTCGACACCGAATTCAGCGGCACGCTTGTTGGCCTGTGCCCGCAGCGTGTCCATGATTTCATTGCGGTCGCCGCTGACAGCGGCCTGTACCGTGCGCTTGCCGAAGGCGCTGCGCGACAGGTCGTTGACGATCTGTGACAGGCGCGCGTTGACGTCGCCCGCACCGACGGCCACGAAATAGCCGCGGGTATCGGCGATGCGCCACTTGACGAAGGAATCGACCACCACGTTCTTCAATTCGCTGGTTTGGTAACGAACCGGGCCGCGAGCCAGGGTTTGGATGCGTCCGTCGTACTTGACCACGTTGTTTACGAACGGATATTTCATATGCAGGCCAGGCGGCAGGTCGGCCGCGATGACCTCGCCCAGGCGAAACAGAAGAACCCGCTCGCGCTGGTCCACGGTATAGAAAACAGTGTTGGCGACAAGCAGGCCCAGAGCGGCCAGCGCAGCGACAATGAATAACGCGCGGTTCATCAGCGGGGCTCCCGGCCGCGCAGGTAATCGGAACGGTCACGTGCGGTTAGTGGTGGTGGCGCGGTCATGGCCGCAGGCGCGTTGGCCGGCGCGGCGACGGTCGCCGGCTCCGGCGGGGCGGACTGCAGCAAGCGGTCCAACGGCAGCAAGCTGACTCGGTTCTCGTTGCCGCTCATGAGCACCTTGGGTGTGCGTGCGAGGACCTCTTCCATGGTCTCAAGGTAGAGACGCTGGCGGGTCACTGATGGCGCCATGCGGTATTGAGTGGCCACCAGGGCGAATCGTGAGGCCTCGCCTTCGGCCTTGGCCAGGATTTGTCCCTGATAGGCCTCGGCGTCCGCCGTGATGCGCGCCACCTCGCCGCGTGCCCGGGGGATTACTTCATTTCGATAGGCCTGGGCTTCATTAATCAGTCGCTGTTCGTCCTCGCGCGCTTTTACGGCGTCGAAAAACGCGGCCTGCACTTGCTCGGGCGGTTGTGCGTCCTGCATGTTGACCGAGGTCACCTCAAGTCCGGATCGGTAGTAGTCCAGGGTTTCCTGGGTCAAGGTGGCGACCTGCTGCGCGACGGTATCGCGGCCCTCGGTGATGATGAATTCCATGCGGCTTTTGCCGACGACCTCGCGAATTGCCGACTCGGCCACCTGTTGCAGGGTGCGGTCCGGCTCGCGCAGGTTAAACACGTAAGCGGCGGCATCCTTGATGCGGTACTGCACAACCAGCTTGATGTCGACGATGTTCTCGTCGGCGGTCAGCATCAGCGAGTCCGAGGTCGAGTCGCTGTCCCCGAGGTTGGGGTTGCCAACCGCGATGTCGCTGATTTTTCCGATGTTCACGCGCAGTACGCGCTCGACCGGATAGGGCAGATGCCAGCGCAAGCCGGGCGTGGTGGTGGCAGCGAATTTGCCAAACCGCAGCACCACGCCGCGTTCGCCTTCGCGAACAAGGTAGAACCCGGATGCGAGCCACAGCACCGCGAGCAGTCCGAGCACCGCCCCCCAAAGCGCCGGCGGGGGGGCTCCGGAACCAGCACTGTTGCCGGAACCGCCGCCACCGCCGAAGCGCTGGCGCAGGCGGCGAAACACTTCATCCAGATCCGGCGGTCCAGCATCGCTGCGCCGACCCCACGGGTCACGGTTCCCGGACCCGCCCGGTTCATTCCAGGCCATCAACTTCTCCTGATTGCCGGGATTACCGGCCAGAGCGCTCATTGTTCCACAGTTATCGCGGATGTCGGCAAAGTGTCGGTGCCGGCGGCGGCCAGCAGCGGGGCCAGGCGCGCGAGCTCGCCGCGGCCGATATCGAACTCCACTTGCCAGGCGCCATCGGCGTCGAAGTGCTCATGCCGCACCTGGCCCAGACGAAACACGCTCGCTCGCAGTTGGCCATCGCAGCGGGGCAGGTGCAGCATTTTACGGATCCTGGACGCGGCAAATCGCTGGCCAACTGCGCCGCGCAGTAACTCGACCCCGCAGCCGCTGTGCGCGGACAGCCAGACGCGCTCGACGCCGCCGTTGGCAGCAGGGTGGGCGGGCGCGTGGTCGGTGAGGTCTATCTTGTTCATCACCTCGATCTGCGGGATATCGCCGGCGCCGATGTCATCGAGCACGCCGTTCACCTGGGCCATCATCATCTGGCGCTCGTCCGTGCGTGAGCTGTCCACCACATGCAGCAGCAGGCTGGCACTGCGCACTTCCTCGAGCGTGGAGCGGAACGCGGCCACCAGGGCGTGCGGCAGGCGGCGCACAAAACCGACCGTGTCCACCAATATCAGCGGCTCACTGTCCGGCAGTTCCAGGCGCCGCAGGGTGGAATCGAGGGTCGCGAACAGCAGGTCCGCGGCAAACACCTCCGATTCCGTCAGCGCGTTGAACAGCGTCGATTTGCCACTGTTGGTGTAGCCGACCAGGGCCACTGTCGGCGTCTCGCTGCGGTTGCGGCGGCTGTTGATGCGTTGCTTGACCGAGCGCTCCAGGCGCGCTTCGAGCAGGCGAATACGCACGCGGATCAGCCGGCGGTCGGTTTCCAGCTGGCTTTCGCCCGGCCCGCGCAGGCCGATACCGCCCTTTTGACGTTCAAGGTGAGTCCAGCCGCGCACCAGGCGAGTCGACAGATGTTTCAGTTGCGCGAGCTCAACTTGCAGCTTGCCTTCGTGCGAGCGGGCGCGGCGGGCGAAGATGTCCAGGATCAATCCAATACGATCG
>CAZZHF010000242.1:0-3903 GCA_964653545.1 uncultured Gammaproteobacteria bacterium
GGCCGCCGGCCTTCGAGGCGCGGCGCCCGGGAACAGTCCTCCGCCACGGCTCATCCCCTGTCGATTGCGCCGGAGGACTCTTGATGAAGACACTTGTTCTCGCCAACCAGAAGGGTGGCGTCGGCAAATCGGCCGTCGCCACGCTGCTGGCGCATCACCTGGTGCAGCATGGCCGGCGCGTGCTGGCGGTCGACCTGGACCACCAGGGCAACTTTGGCAGCCCCATACAGCGGTCGAACCGCGCGACCGCTGCCGGTCTCACGTCGGACCGTCTGTTGACTGAGGCCGTCTCGGTGATGCCCAGCGCTGCGTTCGTCCTGGTGCCGAGCGATCGGGGGCTGCTGATGCTTGAACGCCAACCGACGATGCACACACCGTTCGCGCGCAACCTGCGCAGCTTTCTGGCGGCCATGGACGCGCACTTCGACGTGTGCGTGATCGACACAAACCCGAACCCCGACATACGCGTCATCGCCGCGCTGGCCTCGGCCGACTTTGTCCTTTCGCCGATCCAGCTCAACCAGGAGGCGATGGAAGGTGTCCATGGCCTGTTGAATCACGACAGGGTCGGCGTACGCAAGATCAAGGCGGTGCTCAATCCCAAGCTCCAGCTGATCGGCCTGCTGCCGACGATGGTCGAGCCTACGCCGTTCCAGAAGGCGAACTTCCTGCAGATCGTGCAGCGGTATCACCCGCTGTTGATCCGCATCGGTGACGGACCTGGCGACTTCGCTTCAATGCCGCGCCGCTCGGCCATCGCCGAGGCCCAGGCGCACGGTCAGGTTCTATGGGAGATGAAGAAGACCGCCGCGCGTGAGGCAGCGAAGGAAATCGAGCCGACCCTGCTTCAGCTGGCCCGGATCGTGGCGGGGCAACCGCAGGTACATGCACAACCTGGAGTCAGTCATGAGTCTGCCGCTTGATCAGCTCGATCTCCTGGGCATGCCGGCCGACCTGCTGGCCGGCGCACCTCTGCAGTTGCCCATCGAGTCGATCATCGAAGATCCTGACCAACCCCGGAATGAGTTCGACCCAGAAGGCCTGGCCGAGCTGGCCGCGTCGATCAAGGAGCGCGGTGTACTGCAGCCGATCTCGGTACGGCGTCACCCCGATCAGCCCGACTGTTGGATGCTGAACTTCGGCGCCCGGCGCCTGCGGGCGTCCAAGCTCGTTGGCAAGTTCGACATTCCTGCTTTTGTCGACAAGACGGCGGACAGCTACGACCAAGTGATCGAGAACGAGCAGCGCGAGGGCCTGAAACCGCTGGAGCTGGCGCTGTTCGTGCAGCGCCGCCTGGCAGCGGGTGATACCCAGGCTGTGATCGCCCGGCGCCTGGGCAAAAGCCGGCAGTACGTGACGATGGCCACCGCACTGATTGACGCGCCGGACTGGTTGATCTCTGCCTATCGCGAAGGCCGATGCCGCGGCTTGAACGAGCTGTATGAGCTTCGCAAGCTGGCCGGTGACCACCCTCAGTACGTGGAGTCCTGGACCGCAGATCGCGACGCCATCACTCGAGACCGCGTGACTGCGCTGCGCGCCGATCTCGCGGATGGCTCGGCAAGCATCCGGCCTGGCGCGTCGGCGCTCATTCAGGCAGTTGCAGAGCGAGCTGCACAGCGCCAAGAACCAGCGGTCTCGGCGCCGTCGCCCGAGCAGATGTCACCCGGCAGCCGGCGCCGAGCTTCGCCGAAGCTTCGTTTGCTGGCCAGGCTCGATGGCGCAGATGTGGTTGTCGATACGCAGTCGGCTCCGCCGGAACCGGGCCAGATCTTCGTTCGCGCGGTCGGAGACGGTCACACCGAGGCCGTTGAAGCCACAAGGCTGACGCTCACGGGTCTCGTCTCCGAGTAGAACTTGTCAATCTGATTGAGAGTGTTCTGCGCCGCTTTGTCCTGCAGCCAAGGCTCGCGTTTCCGTTGCGGCCGGGTCTTGTTGGATCTGTAGTTCGTACCTTTCGTTGATACGGTAGATCTGCCGGTTTCCGCCGGAGGGCGTTGGCTCGTCGGCAACATCGAACAACTCGCTGGTCAAGAGCACGCCCTTGAGGTTTGGCTGGCCGAACCGCTTGCGCAAGTCCTCAAGCTCAGCCGGTGCTTCGCGCTTGATCAGATGCCCGGCTGTGGACAGCAACGCCCAGCCATCAGAACGAGCTGTGCGCATCGCGATCTCGCCCAGCATCGCGACCAGGCGACTGCCCTGCAAGAAGGCCAACTCCATCTGTCGTTCGCCCTCGGGGGACGCCCAGAATGCAGCAAGCTGCTTCCTGCCAGTTTCAAGCGAACGCGCCCAGCCTTCGAGACGCTCCATCATGCGCACGGCCTCAGCTCGCTGCGCATCGAGGTATGTGAGCGCGCTTTCAGTGTCGCCGCCCACTGACGACTGCCACCGCGGCAGGAAATGGTGGATCAAATCGTTGCGCGCATCGACCAGGGCGCGCATCTCCTGGTCGTGTCGGTCCACGAACTCAGCATCCACGCCGACCGAGAAACGAAATCCGAACCAGACCTCGTCGATCTCGTCGGGCGATTCGTGTTCGGCTGGGGGTTGAAGAATGTTGTTTACCAGCTTGCCCGCCAGTTCGCCCAGCGTGTTCTTGTGGACGGCCGCTACCTGCTTCTCCACCCGTGCAGACAACTGGCTCGCCGGGCCGATTACTGCCGAGTGCGCGTTCAGGAACTTCAGCAGGTGCTCAACCTGCTGAAAGATCACGACGTTTCGGCCGATGCGCCGCAGCACCTCGTCCGTTTCTGGTGTCCTGACATGCGCTCGGGGCGCAGCTTCTTCGCTCACGTTCCTTCTCTCCCTGGCAATGCCTCGCCACCTGGCCGCAGCGTCAGGGCCCAGAGTTGTCAATCTGATTGACAACTCAGCCGCTGATCCGCCGCGCCCATGCTGGATTCTCGGGCGACTCCAGCGGCTGAAGAGGCTTGGTCCGAGCCAATACTGAATGCGTAGGTGAGTGCAGAGATAGGCGCGGTGGCGCCGTTGTCTGACACGCACGGCATGTCAGGAGGCTCGGGTATGGCACCCTCGTCACGTGATCGCATCAGCGTCGATTTGCACGGCCTGAAGGCCGCGCTCTTCGAGCGTGCTCAGGCCCTCGGCGTCTCGCCCTCTGGCCTGGTCCGCACAACGCTGGCTGAAGCTCTGGGGCGGTCAGATCCGATCGACATCGATCGATCGATGCCGAGCCTGAAGTCAGGCACTGGCGACCGCGTCCGGCTCTGCCTGCGCATGAGCCACGCGCAAGCCAGTGCGGCGTTGGAGAGCGCTCGACGTGCCGGTCTGAACCCAGGCGACTACGTCGGCGGACTGGTGGCCGGTGTGCCCGTGCTGTCAGGCGCAGGCAACCGACCCGATCACCTCGCCGCGCTGATCGAATCGAGCGCCGAGCTGTCGACGTTCAGCCGCAACCTCAACCACCTGACCAAGCTGCTGCGCCACGGTGAGTTCCGCCCGGCACAGGAGTACCGGCCAATGCTGGACACCCTGGGCGCTGACGTGCGGGGCCACTTGGCCCTGGTCGCAGGCGCGCTGGCCGACCTGCGTCCGCGTGGCGGCACCACGGCCGCCGGCCGATCCGCGAACAACTGACCTTCAGGAGCGTGTCATGCCTCAAGCACCGAACATCGACGGCGTCCTGATCACGTGGGGCGACCGGCTCTTCTACCCAGGCAACCGCGTCGTCAAGGTGAAGCCACAGCCGAAGCTGAATGCCGGCGCGGCAAGCCAACGCGCCGCTGCCATCCGCCAGCGCATCGAAGCGACCGTGGTCCGTCGCGCGCCTCAGGTGATGGTCAAGGTAACCGGAGGGGGGCGCGGCATGAAGGCCATCGCTGCCCACTTCCGCTACATCAGCAAGAACGGCCGGCTCGACATCGAGGACGAGCGTGGAGAGAC
>CAZZHF010000242.1:3913-4593 GCA_964653545.1 uncultured Gammaproteobacteria bacterium
CGAAACGTCGTGATCTTTCAGCAGGTTGAGCACCTGCTGAAGTTCCTGAACTCGCACTCGGCAGTAATCGGCCGGCTCGACATCGAGGACGAGCGTGGAGAGACCATGCGAGGCAAGGACACCCTGTACGACCTGGCCGATGACTGGCGCTTCGGCGGCACCTTGATCGACGACCTTGCTGAACCCGGCCAGCGACGCGAGGCCTTCAACATCATGCTGTCGATGCCGCGTGGCGCCGATCCGCTGACGGTGCAGCGCGCGGCGCGCGAGTTCGCGCAGGTCGAACTGGCCGACCACAAGTACGTGATGGTGCTGCACGACCATCAGGCCAACCCGCATGTGCACATCAGCGTGCGAGCTGAATCCAAGCATGGCAAGCGACTGAACCCGCGCAAGGCCGATCTGCACCGGTGGCGCGAGACTTTTGCTGAAAAGCTCCGTGGGCACGGCGTCGAGGCCGAGGCCACACGACAAGCAACGCGCGGGCGCAGCCGGAACTACGACCCCTTGTGGCGGCTGAAGGCGCGAGAAGATGGTCGCCTTCGCACCAGCCGGGCTGGCGCCAAGAGCGGCGCACAGGCCCAGGCTACGCGGGCAGCAGCCGTCGAAGCCTGGATGCATGTGGGCCGTGCACTGGCCATGTCTGGCGACCCGGCGGATCGTGACCTGGCACGGTCCAT
>CAZZHF010000243.1:0-4591 GCA_964653545.1 uncultured Gammaproteobacteria bacterium
TGCAGCAAAATTTCCTCGTCTTTCTCGCCCCCTTTCCCGGTAATGCGGGTAACGATTTCCCGCTCGATAGCCCACTGGTAGCTTTGAATCGACGCATAAAGGGCGCTTTCGCTCACGGTTATTTCCTTCTCCGGGGTTTTGGCGCGGCCGTCGCCCAACATCAAGCTGAACACCAGCATCATCGGCGCAGCAAGCCTACCTTGTGCCTCATCGTCCTCCTCGTCTTGCTCGGGATCCTCAATGGCTCGGAGATCCCGTGCCACCGAAAGCAGCAGCGGCTCGGGAAGCGACGCCGGTAGCGCCGCCAGCTTGGAACTGTGCCGACGCAGCACACTCGTGAGTTCGACGAGGTCCGTGGGTTGTGTGGGGCGATGACTACAGAGGTTCACCAAGGTACTCCATTTCGTGCAGATGGTTGTTTCAGCGGCAGCGGGCACGCGCGTCTAGCTGCTACTTATAGTCTGTAGACGGATAGTCGTCAATCGAGCGAACCTCAAGCCCGATGAGCACGAGGTACAAACCGCCGCCGAACGCAAGGACCCGCTTGGCGTCAAATCTGCGTACGCGTCGCAAGGCTGTAGGGTTGTCGCAGGAAGTACTCGCGGACTTGGCAGGACTCCACCGTACTTATGTTGGGGGCATCGAGCGGGCGGAACGCAACGTCAGCATTGATAACATCGAAAAGCTTGCTGCGGCACTCGACGCTGACGTGGTCGATCTGCTGGCCCAAATCTAACGGGATGCCGAAAAACGCACGTCGTCTGGAGCCCGCGTAATATGGCCGGGGAACGTCGGCGTCCAGCGCAATGATTCCCTGCCCACGCTGTTTTTACCTTCGGTAACCAGCTTATCCTGCAAGGCCGCCACCGACACCGTGGCCTCCATCCCAGCAGCTAACCTCAGGAAGTACGCCATCGTTCTCGTTCGAGAACATGGTCCCAGTCTGCTCCATCCGCGAAGGGATCCTCAGCGTCTGGCCCGCGTGCACATGCCTATACACCAGGCAACAAGCTGGTACTGGACGTCCAACTCGGAAACGGCTCCCGAACCACAAACGCCAGATGGGGTGATCTCGGTTTACGTGCATAACGCTCCGGTTGAATGCCCGGGTAAACCCTCGTATTGATCCCGTATCACTTTCTGTCCGCCTCGCATATCTCATGCTATCGAAATAATTGGAGTGAACTTTCGAGCGCAGAAATCATCTATAGAAATAGCTCTCAAAAATCAAGGCCCTTCTACAATCTTCGCCATGTGTGTTCGCCGCCGTCAACGCCTGATCACAGTGCTCTTCGCGCTGCTCAGCCTGCTGTCCATGCAGTTGGCAGTTGCCGGCTATGTCTGCCCGGTCGATTACAAGGTCGGCGAAATCGTCGCAATGGCTGAAGCAGGGATGCCTTGCGCTGGCGAAATGGCCAAAGTCGATGCCGAGCAGCCCGGTCTGTGCCACGCGCATTGCCACTCTGCTCAACAAACTGTCGACAAGGGTCAAGCGCTGACGCTTTCGGACGTTATCGCGACGGGCTTCTCCTACACGATCGAGCCACTTCGATCCTTCCCCGCGCGTCAGCCAGCGCAAGTTTCATTCTTGTTGCGAAGCACGGCGCCGCCGATCGCAGTTCGCAACTGCTGCTTCCGATTCTGAAATTCCAGAGCGTTTAACCGCTGCCTGCGCTCTTGTGCACGGGCAGAGTGTTCTCAATCGTCTGGAGTTGTCATGCTTTTTTTCCATTCAAGGCGTCCGTACGCCTTGGCCTTCATTGCCGCTGTTCTCAGCTTACCTGGGTGGACAGCAGAGCCTTTGAGCCTGTCTGAAGCGCAGTCGCTTGCGGTTGCTCGCTCACAGCTGCTGGCGGCCAACAACGCGGCCATCACTGCTTCGCGGGAGATGGCCGTAGCTGCAGGCCAGTTGCCCGACCCCATTCTCAAGTTCGGCGTCGAAAACCTCCCACTCACTGGCCCTGGCCGCCTTAGCCTCTCGCGCGACTTCATGACGATGCGCCGCATTGGCCTGTCCCAGGAGCTGCCTCGCGCGCAGAAGCGCCAGCTGCGTGCCGAACGCGTTGAGCGTGAAGCCGACAGCACCCGTGCAGAAAAACAGTTGAACGTCGCCAACATCATGCGTGACACCGCCATCGCATGGATCGAGCGCTACTACACCGATGAGATGCGCCATCTCCTGCTGCGCCAGATGCGGGAGACTGAACTTCAAGTGCAGACCACGCAGTCGGGGTACGGAGTCGGGCGCAACAGCCAGGCGGATGTCTTCGCTGCCCGCGCAGCGCTTGTCATGCTCGAAGATCGGCTGAGCGAGATCGACAGACAAGCCAGAAACGCCGCGTTGACACTCGCGCGCTGGATTGGCCCAGACGCGAACCGGACAGTTGCAACCACCCCTCCGCCCTGGCAGACCAGCTGGCTGGACGGCGTGGCGCTGGAGGCACATCTACAGCATCACCCCGACCTGATATTGCTGCGCGCCCGTTTGGAGGCGGCACTGACCGAGGCGCGCCTGGCAGAGGCCAACAAGAACGCCGACTGGAGCGTGGAAGCCACCTACAGTCAGCGCGGCTCGGCTTACTCCGACATGGTTTCATTCGGTGTTTCGGTGCCGCTGCAATGGGACCAGAAGAGCCGCCAGGATCGTGAAGTCGCCGCCAAGCTGGCCCTGGTCGACGAGGCCCGCGCCAGATACGAAGAGATGCTGCGCCAGTATGACGCGGAGCTGAAAAACCTGCTCAACGACTGGCGTACAGGCAAGCGCCGTGTCGCGCGTTATCTCGACGAGTTAGTCCCCTTGGCCACGCATCGGTCCGACGCCGCCCTCACGGCCTATCGCACCGGCAAGGGTGATCTCGCCGCTACGCTATTGGCGCGCCGCGATGAAGTCGATACCCGGATGCAGGCACTTGCCGTGGAAATGGACACTGCCCGCGCCTGGGCTCGGCAGAACTTCCTCATCCCCGAATACGTCCCCGGCACGCTGACCCAGGAGCAACCATGAACAAGAACTATGTTTTAGCGGCCGCCGCATTGGTCGCTGTGATCACCGCCGGCGGCTACGCAATCTACGAGATAGGCATGCGCCGGGGCAGCAGCATGGCTGCCATGCCCGGCGTAGCGCCTGTGCTCCAGCCCCCAGGCGCCGTGCCGCAAAGCATCGCTGAGGGCGAGGAGGCAACGCGGCGGCATATGGCCGGAGGTGTCAAGGCTGGGGATATGGACCCGGCAAACGGCCGCAAGATCCTTTATTACCACGACCCCATGGTGCCAGGCAACAAGTTCGACAAGCCTGCCAAGTCGCCGTTCATGGACATGATGCTGGTACCCGTATATGCAGATGGCGACACCGATCAGGGAAAGGTGACCGTCAGCCCGCGCATCCAGCAGAACCTGGGGGTGCGCACGGCGGTGGTCACACAAGGCAAGCTCACGCCGCAAGTTGCGGCGGTGGGCAGCATTTCCTTCAACGAACGCGACCAGGTTGTTGTGCAGGCGCGTGCTGCGGGCTACGTGGAGCGCTTGTACGTACGCGCAACACTGGATCGAGTCGGCAAGGGCCAGCCACTGGTTGATCTGTATGTGCCTGATTGGGTGGCCGCGCAGGAGGAGTTCCTCTCGCTCAAGCGGATGCAGAGCGATGACGTGGCAGCCTTGATCGATGGCGCGCGCCAGCGCATGCGGCAAGCCGGCATGAACGAAGAGCAGATTGGCCTGGTGGAGCGTACCGGCAAGACGCAGGCGCGCACGACCATCTCCGCGCCCATTGGCGGCGTGGTCGTCGAGCTGTCGGTGCGCGAAGGAATGACAGTGATGGCTGGTGCGCCCCTGTTCAAGATCAACGGCCTTTCCACGGTGTGGGCGAACGCCGAAGTCCCGGAGAGCCAGGCCGCGTTGGTGCGACCAGGCGCGATGGTGCGAGCCCAAAGCCCAGCGGCGCCGGGCGTGTCATTCGAAGGCCGGGTGCAGGCGATCCTGCCGGAGGTCAACGCCGCAACGCGTACGCTCAAAGCCCGCCTGGAACTGAACAACCCCGGAACGCGACTCGTACCGGGCATGTTCGTGTCCATGCAGTTCATGGACACACGCGGAGACAACGTGTTGCTGATCCCGACAGAGGCCGTCATCCAGACCGGCAAGCGCACGGTAGTGATGGTCGCGGAGGAAAACGGCAAATTCAGGCCCGTGGAGGTTCAGGCGGGGATTGAGTCGGGCGGACAAACCGAGATCAAGCGCGGCTTGCAGCCCGGCCAGAAGGTGGTTGTCTCGTCGCAGTTCCTGATCGATTCGGAAGCCAGCCTGAAGGGGGTCGAGGCAAGGTTGAACGAAGCGCCCAAACCCACCGCCGCCAACACCGCACCGCGCCATGATGGGGAGGCAAAGATCGAGGCGATTGGGCCCGACACCCTCACGCTGTCGCACGGCCCCATCCCCTCCCTCAAGTGGGGCTCGATGACCATGGACTTCAAGCGGCCGCCGCCAGACGCATTGCCGCGCAACCTGGATGTCGGAGACCGGATCACCTTCGAGTTTTACATGGGAACCGAGGGTCCTCCGCAGCTCACACGCGTGTCCCCGATGCCGGCGCAGC
>CAZZHF010000244.1:0-4569 GCA_964653545.1 uncultured Gammaproteobacteria bacterium
TTTCTTCGGTCACGCCACGGATGCCGGCCAGCTGCGTGCTGTACCAGCCCGGCTGGCTGGCGATGCGCTCGCGAATGGACTTGTAGAGGGCTACCTCCTCTTCGTTCTCGGGCTTGGCGATGACCGACGGGTCCTGTTCGGCGCGGGCGCCCAGGATCAGCAACAGCGTGGCGTCGCCGCCGTCGTCCAGGATCATGTTGGCGCCGCCCTCGAAGTCGAAGATGCGGTGCGTGTAGGCCCAGTACTCGTCCAGCGTCTCGCCCTTGGTGGCGAATACCGGCGTGCCGGTGGCGGCAATCGCCGCCGCGGCGTGATCCTGGGTGGAGAAAATATTGCAGGACGCCCAGCGCACCTCGGCGCCCAGCGCCTGCAGGGTCTCGATCAGCACCGCGGTCTGGATGGTCATGTGCAGGGAACCTGCAACGCGCGCGCCGGCCAGGGGCTTGGCTGCGGCGTATTCGTCACGGGTTGCCATCAGGCCGGGCATTTCGGACTCGGCGATGGCAATTTCCTTGCGCCCCCAGTCGGCCAGGGCGAGGTCGGCGACGTGGAAGTCGTGCGGTTTCTGGATGGCGTTCACGCGGTCACTCCTTATTCGGACGACCGGGCGGGGCGATGGCTTGAACAGGCGCTCGCACCGGCCGCGGGTCGCGGGGGTAACGAGCGCGGTTGGACGACCTGAGCCTGGCGGGGATTCCCGTTGCAGCGCTCCTCAGGTGGGCGTCATTCTAACCGTCGGCGTCGGGCGCGTCAGCCGCCGCCCTGTAATACCAACGACCGCTGGTACCCTTGCCGGGCCCGCCATCAACCCGCCCACCCTGGTGACAATCGCTCCTCAGACCCGCTTCGTCGACAGCATCAAGGCGGTTCCCGCCGCGACATGGAACGGCCTCGACCTGGCCGGCAACCCGTTTTTGCGGCATGAATTCTTGCTGGCGCTGGAGGAATCCGGCTGCGTGGATGGCCGCAGCGGCTGGACCAGCCAACACCTGCTGATCGAAACCGTCGGCCGCCTGCTGGCGGCGGCGCCGGTGTACGTGAAGCAGCATTCCTACGGCGAGTACGTGTTCGACTGGGCCTGGGCCAACGCCTACCAGCGCGCCGGCCTGCGCTATTACCCAAAGTTGGTTGTCGGGGTGCCGTTCACGCCGGTGACCGGGCCACGCCTGCTGCTGGAACCGGGCGCTGATGAATCGGCACTGTTGGCCACGGCCGGCGAGGCGCTGATTGCCCATGCCCAGCTGCTACAGGCCTCATCGGTGCATTGGCTGTTTCCCTCCACCGAACAGGCGGACCGTTTGCAAAGCGGGCAGTGGTTGCGACGCAGCGGTCATCAGTTTCATTGGGAAAACCGTGGCTACGGCGGCTTCGACGATTATCTGGCCGCGCTGACCGCCGAGAAGCGCAAGAAGGTCCGCCGCGAGCGCCGTCAGGTGGCCGAGGCTGGCATCCGCGTCGAGGTGGTACCTGGCAGCGCGGCTGGCGCAGATGCATGGGCGGCAATGTATGGGTTTTACCGGACCACCGTCGCCCGCCACGGGGCGATTCCGTATCTAACCGAGGCGTTTTTTCAGCGCCTATGCGGGACGCTGGCAGACTGCGCCGTATTGTTGATGGCGGTGCGCGATGGCCGCTACGTGGCTGGCGCACTTAACCTGCAAGGCGCAGACACGCTGTACGGGCGCTACTGGGGCTGTCATGCCGATTATCACAGCCTGCATTTCGAGACCTGTTATTACCGCGCCATCGAGCACTGTATCGACAGCGGCCTGGCGCGCTTCGAGGCCGGCGCGCAGGGCGAGCACAAGCTCAGCCGCGGCTTTTTGCCAGTCGAAACCCATTCGCTGCACTGGCTGGCCGAGCCGCGTTTTGCCGACGCCGTTGCCGACTACCTGGCCGAGGAAACCGGCGAACTGGAGCGTTACCGCGACTTGCTGGCCGAGCACTCGCCGTTTCGCCGCGCAGAGTCTTGATCGGGCCGCGACTGTACTGGGTACGCGAGGGCCGCTGGCGACTGGGCTGGCCGCCGGCGGAGCAGGCTTGCGAAGAACCGAACGGCCTGCTGGCAGCCGGTGGCGACCTGGAGGCGACCACCCTGATCGACGCCTACCGGCGTGGCGTGTTTCCCTGGTTCAGCGAGGGTGATCCGATCCTGTGGTGGACGCCGCAGCCGCGCGCCGTGCTGTGGCCGCAGCACTTCAAGCCGGCGCGCAGTCTGCGCAGGCGACTGGCGCGCGGCGACTGTCGAGTCAGCTTCGACACCGCTTTCGAGGCGGTGGTCAACGCCTGCGCCGCGCCACGCGAGGGCGCTGTCGGCACCTGGATCACGCCCGCCATGGCGGCGGCATACGCTGCCCTGCACCGGCTTGGCCATGCGCACAGCGTCGAGGCCTGGCAGGGCGACGAGCTGGTCGGTGGCCTGTATGGGGTTGCTCTGGGCAGGGTGTTCTTCGGCGAATCCATGTTCAGCCGGCGCACGGATGCTTCCAAGGTCGCATTTGCCCATCTGGTGCGGTATTTGCGGGAACATGACTATCAGCTCATCGATTGCCAGTTGGCTTCCGATCACCTGACTAGCCTCGGCGCCGTAGACATGCCACGGGTCGAGTTCATAAGATTGCTGGAGCAATACGCTCAAGCACCTGACGCACGCGGACCCTGGCACGTCGATGATGATCTTTAACACCCGTTTCGGGCGGCTGTTTTTCTTCTCAACCGAACCGCAAACCTGCAGCTACCTGCCGGACCGCGAGGCGGTGATGCTGTTCGCCGACCCGAACAAGGTCATCGACACCGAAACCTACGCGCGGCTGATTGAGTATGGCTTTCGGCGCAGCGGCGACAACGTCTACCGGCCGCACTGCCGCGGCTGCAACGCCTGTATCCCGGTACGCATCCCAGTCGCCGAGTTCACGCCCGACCGCGCGCAGCGCCGCGCCTGGCGTGATAACCAGGATCTGACCATCACCCTGACCAAGACCGAGTTCGGGCCGCAGCACATCGACATCTACCATCGCTACCAGGTGGCGCGCCACGACGGTCGCGTCGGCGAACGCGACTCCCGCGAGCAACTCGAGTTCCTGCGCAGCCGCTTCATCAACACCTCCAGCCTCGAATACCGCCTGGACGGCCGGCTGGTGATGGTCAGCGTCATCGACCAGTTGCCGCAGGGCCTGTCGGCCGTGTACACGTTTTACGAAACCGGCGATCCGGATATCTCCAGGCGCAGCCTGGGTACCTTTGGCGTGCTGCGCCTGATTGAGGAATGTCGCCAGCGCGACCTGCCCTGGCTATACCTTGGCTACTGGATCGCCGAGTCCGACAAGATGAGCTACAAGAGCCGCTACCGGCCGTTGCACGCCTACCGCGATGGCCGCTGGGAACTGGTCGACCTGACGGCACAGGAGCCGGCCGAGGGCACTCAAACCCGATAGAAATCCATTACGTCGCGAATCAGGTCGTTGGCGACAATGATCTTCTTGGCCGCGATCTTGAGTCCGCCAGCCACCGGCCGCAGTCGGTGCTCATAATGGCAGTAGAAGTTATCGATGGTCTTGTGCCGGTAGCTCATGGTCTGGCAGTTGGCATAAACCATGACGTCACCGTTGGCCTGCGGTTCCACCAGAATGTTGCTGATCTGGTGCACGGTGCGCGGCAGCGGCACCGACGCTGACGACATACCGGTGCGGATGCGAAACACCCGGTCCTCCAGCCCCGAGCGGTCGCCGTACCACATCAGCGACAGCTGACTTTGCGGGTCGGTGGTCAGTTCGTATTCGGTGTCCCACATCGGGATCCAGAACGTCGCGTCGGGCAGGTACAGGTCCAGCCAGCCATCCCAGTCACGCTGATCGAGCCGGCGCGCCTCGGTGTGCAGCAGATCGGCGCAGGCCTGTGTGAGGTCGTGTGGCATGGTCGCCTCCTGGCGTGCGACGGCGCTCAACTGTTTGCCCCTTTAGCGCTCAAGGTTTCGAGCCACCAGCGATGCTGGGCGGCCATGATCCCTTCGTCCTCCAGTCGCGTGCCGAAGGACTGCACTTCGATCCCCAGAGCGGCGGCTTCCTCGTTCGGCTCGTTGAAGTGCACGTGTTTCAGACCCCGCGACACGTCGTTCCACCGCGCCAGGCGACCCTTGTAGGCAATCTGGCTCTGGGTGAATTCCATGATGTCGTCTGGTGTCGCCATGCCGGATGCGTTGAAGAAATCCTCCCACTGGCGGATGCGGTGGGTGCGGTCCCTGGCGCTTTCGCCAACCGGCGCGATGCCGTAGATGGTGACCTCGGTCTCGTCCACGGAAATGGGCCGGAACACGCGAATCTGCGTCGAGGTCTGGTCCATCACGAACACGTTCGGGTACAGCAGCAGGTTGCGCAGGCGCGCCACCATCCAGTGCGCCTTCTTGGCGCCGAATTTCTCCGTGTACTCGGCCAGCTGGCTGTAGTTCGGCCGGTCGGTGGGGTTGGGGAAATCCCCCCACAGCATGACGTGACCATGGCCCAGGTCGAAGAACCCGCCCTGCTTTTTGTCGATACCGCCCACCTGCATGGCCTTGACCGGGTCGGCATCGCC
>CAZZHF010000245.1:0-4550 GCA_964653545.1 uncultured Gammaproteobacteria bacterium
CGATGCGCGCGACGAGGTCGAGCGCATCGGCATGCAGCGCAGCTGGCACGCGATCGGCGAGGCCGATACGGTGATCTTCCTGCACGACCTCACGCGTGCCGGCGAGCCGGGCTATGACGCCGCGGAGCGCGACATCGCGCAGCGCCTGCCGAGCGGCGTGCAGGTGCTCGACGTGTACAACAAGGCCGACGCGGCCGCGGCTGGCGCTGCCGCGTTGGCGCCGCAGGCGCTGCGGCTGTCGGCGCGCACCGGCGAGGGCCTGGACACGCTGCGCCGCCGGCTGTTGCAGCTGGCCGGCTGGCAGGCCGGCAGCGAGGGCGTGTTCATCGCCCGCACCCGGCACCTGCAGGCGCTGCAGGCCACGGCCGAGCACCTGGTGCGCGCGCGGCAGCTGGCGGACCGTGCCGACGCCGCCCTCGACCTGCTGGCCGAGGAGCTGCGGCTGGCGCACGATGCGCTCGGTGCGATCACCGGCCGCTACACGCCGGACGAGTTGCTGGGAGACATCTTCAGCAGGTTCTGCATCGGAAAGTAGAGTTGCTTCCGATGGCTGCTGAAGCTGTCCAAATTTACGTCGCAAGCTGTTGTTTTTATTGGGTTTAGCGTCCTAGAATGTCCAAGAGGACATAGCAACAGCCGATCCCTTGTATGTCCAAGTTTATGTCCAAGTAGCTCACTTGGACACATTCGGCCCATCTACTTGGACATACGGAGGCGTCATGCCACTGTCTGAAACAGCGCTCAAGGCCCTGAAACCCAAAGACAAGCCCTACACCGTTACCGACGAGCGGGGCCTGTATGTGGAGGTCTTCCCGACCGGCGGTGTGGTGTGGCGCTACCGCTATCGCCTCAATGGCAAGTACGAGAAGGTGACGCTGGGCAAATACCCGGCGCTGACGCTCAAGAACGCACGGATCAAGCGCAACGAGGCGGCGCAGGCGGCAGCAATGGGCACTTCGCCAGCCGAGCAGAAGCAACTGGCCAAAGTCGCGGAAGCCGACCAGACCACGGTGCAGGACTTCAGCGATCGCTTCTTTCGGGAAATGGTGGAGAAGGACCGCAAGGACGTGACCATCCCCCGGCGCTACTTGGACAAGGCCATCCTGCCGGCCATCGGCAGCAAGCCCGTGCGCGACGTGACCACGGAGGACGTGCGCGCCATCATCTGGAAGAAGAAGGACGAGGGCTTCGATGCGGCCGCCAGCAACATCCGGGGCGTGCTGAAGCGCTTGTTCGACTACGCCATGACCGCCGGGCTGGTGACGGTGAACCCGGTGCTGGCCTTGCCCACCCGTCACGTACACCGAGCCAAGACGCGCGAGCGGGCACTTACCCCAGACGAAATCCGCAAGTTCCTGAAGGCGGCATTCGAGTCCAACATCCGGCGGCAGTTCAAGATCGCCATGCATCTGTTCTTGCTGACGATGGTGCGCAAGTCGGAGCTGTTGCTGGCCCGCTGGGAGCATGTGGACTTCGACCAAGCCGAGTGGCACATCCCGGCGGAGCACTCCAAGACGGGCAAGCCGCACATCGTCTATCTGTCGCGGCAGTCGGTAGCGCTGTTCAAGGAACTCCAGGCCCTGGCCGGCGGCAGCCTGCTGGTGCTGCCGGGACGCGGCAGCCTCACAAAGACGTTTGCGCAGAACGCCATCAACCAGGCGCTGAAGGTGGCGCTGCAGGGGCAGGACATCCCGGCCTTCACGATTCACGACCTGCGCCGCACCGCATCCACGCTGTTGCACGAGAACGGCTGGCCCTCGGACGTGGTGGAGAAGGCCCTGAATCACACCATCGGTGGCGTGCGGGGCGTCTACAACCGCGCCGAGTACGGGCCGCAGCGACAGGAAATGCTGCAGTTCTGGGCCGACTACATCGACCAGCTCATGGGCAGCGGGCAGGTGATCCTGGGGCGTTTCAAGCAGGTGGCTTGATCTGGCGCCGCTGTTTGGCCGGTAGCATACCCCCGCGCTTTTTGGGGGAGCAAGAACAACATGACGGCACTGCAGGAAATTCTGGACAGCTATCGCAATGCCGCACTCAGCGAGCGCGAGAAGGGCACCTACTTCGAGGAATTGATCCTCTGCTACTTGCGCAACGAAGCCAGCTACCGCGACCTGTACAGCGAGGTTTGGACTTACGCCGATTGGGCAGCGCAGCAGGGCCTGGACAAGCGGGATGCCGGCATCGACTTGGTGGCCCGCACGGCAGGCACCAACGAGGTCCACGCCATTCAATGCAAGCTGTACGCGGCCGACTACCGGCTGCAGAAGGCCGACATCGACAGCTTCTTCACGGCGTCAGGCAAGAAGCCGTTCACCCATCGGGTGATCGTCAGCAGCACGAACCACTGGACCGAGCACGCCGAGGACGCATTGCGCGACCAGCAGCCGCCGGTCAGCAAGATCGACCTGTTCGACCTGGAGAACAGCCAGATTGACTGGGCCAGGTACAAGCCCAAGGCCGCACCAGCGCTGAAGCCGAAGAAAGAACTTCGACCCCACCAAGAGACGGCGCTGGAAAAGGTCATCGGCGGACTGTCCACGACTGACAGGGGCAAGCTGATCATGGCCTGCGGCACCGGCAAGACTTTCACCAGCCTGAAGATCGCCGAGGCGCTGGCCGGCATGGGCGGGCGGGTGCTGTTCTTGGTGCCTAGCCTGTCCCTGCTGTCGCAGTCGCTGACCGAATGGACGCAGGAAAGCGCCACGCCGCTGCACAGCTTCGCCGTGTGCTCCGACAGCGATGTGGGCAAGAAGCGCAAGAAGGAAGACGACGCTGTTCAAACCTTCACGCACGAGCTGCGCTACCCCGCCACCACAGAGCCTAAGCGGCTTGCCACCGAGCTGGGAAAACGCCACGACGCCCAGCACATGAGCGTGGTGTTCAGTACCTACCATTCCATCGACGTGGTGAGCCAGGCCCAGAAGCTGCACGGGCTGGCCGACTTCGACCTGATCATCTGCGACGAGGCGCACCGCACGACCGGCGCCGTTTTTGACGACGGCGACGAAAGCGCGTTCGTCAGGGTTCACGACGCCGAGTTCATCCGCGCCAGCAAGCGGCTGTACATGACGGCGACGCCGCGCAACTATGGCGACCATGCCAAGGCCAGCGCAGAGAAGGACCGGGTCGCGCTGTATTCAATGGACGACGCCGCCCTGTACGGCGACGAGCTGCACGTCATCACGTTTTCCGAGGCGGTGAAGCGCGGCCTGCTGGTGGACTACAAAGTCATCGTGCTGGCGGTGGAAGAAGCCCACGTCAGCCGCCGCCTGCAGGGTCTGCTGAAGGACGAGAACAATTCGCTGAAGGTGGACGACGCGGCAAAGATCGTCGGCTGCTGGAAGGCACTGTCCAAGCAGGGCCTGTCCGAGAACTTGGTGGGCGACAGCGACGCCATGCGCCGCGCCGTGGCCTTCTGCCAGGTGATCGAGGTGCAGAAGGGAGCGAAGACGCACAAGGTTAGCTCCAAGAACATCGCGGGCATGTTTCAGTCGGTGGTGGAGGCCTACCAGGCCACGGCCGAGGATGAAGACGTTGCCACCCTGGCCTGCGAAGCCGAGCATGTGGACGGCGGCATGAACGCCAGCGAGAAAGAGGCAAAGCTGGCTTGGCTGAAGGCCGACGCCGACACCTGCCGCATCCTGAGCAACGTGCGCTGCCTGTCAGAAGGTGTGGACGTGCCGGCGCTGGACGCGGTGCTGTTCCTCACGCCGCGCAATTCGCAGGTGGACGTGGTGCAGTCGGTGGGCCGCGTGATGCGCAACGCCCCCGGCAAGAAGCGCGGCTATGTGGTGCTGCCGGTGGTCATCCCCGTGGGCGTGGAGCCGCACGACGCGCTGAACGACAACCAGACCTACAAGGTGGTGTGGCAGGTGCTCCAGGCCCTGCGCTCGCACGACGACCGCTTCGACGCGATGGTCAACAAGCTGGACCTGATCGGCAAGGACGTGCGGAAGATGGAAGTCATCGCCATCACCGACAAGATCGACAAGAAGCAGCGCAAGACCGAAGGAACCAAGAACAAGGACGCCGGCAAGGGTGGCTTCACTATCGGCGAGCCGGTACAGAAGCGGCCAGGCGCGCAAGACCAGGCCAGCCTGCCCTTCGAGATTGGCGAGATCGAAAAGGCCATCTACGCAAAGCTGGTGCAGAAGGTGGGCAACCGCTCCCACTGGGAAGACTGGGCCAATGACATTGCCAAGATCGCCCGCACGCACATCGGGCGCATCACAGCGGTGGTTCAAGACCCGGCCAATGTGCGCGAGCGCGAGGCCTTCGACGGCTTTGCCGCCGAGTTGCGCGACGACCTGAACGACAGCATCACCGATGCCGACATCGTGGAAATGCTGGCGCAGCACCTGATCACCAAGCCGGTGTTCGACGCGCTGTTCGAGGGCTACAGCTTCGCCAGCAAGAACCCCATGTCGATCGCCATGCAGGGCGTGTTGGACGTGTTGCAAGAGCACCGGCTGGACAAGGAAGCTGACACTCTGCAGGCTTTCTACGACAGCGTGAAGCTGCGCGCCGAGGGCATCGACAGCGCGGCC
>CAZZHF010000246.1:0-4544 GCA_964653545.1 uncultured Gammaproteobacteria bacterium
TCCAGTAGGTCAGTGTTGGTCAGATTGGCCAGCTCTTCCCCCTTGCCGGCCTGCAGCAGGGTCAGCACCTGGCGATCGAACGCCTCGCGAATATCGCCGTACTTGCCCGGCGCCGCGCTGACTTTTTCCAGCGCCGCGTAGGGAAAGGCGGCGCTGAAATGCGACATGCCGCCAGAGGCACACACTGCGACCCGCAGGTTGACGTCGAAACTATCGACTGCTCGGCGCAGCGTGCGGCCGAACTCATAGCAGCGCCGCGGCGACGGAGCCGGGTGGTGGATGCCCTCCACAAACACGGGAATCACTTGCAGTCTCGCCGCCGGGTCCAACCTGCGCAGGACAGGTCCGAAAGCATGGGCCTTGAGTTCGCCGTCGCGCAGCTCATGCATGACGCTAAGGTCAAAATCGGCGGCTGTCGCCTGCGACAAAAGCTCCTCGGCCAGTGCTGCGTGGCATCGGTAGGTGGTGGCTCCGGCCTCGGGGTGGAACAGGTCCCGGCAGGAAAACTCCGCGCCGTCGAAAATGGCCAGCGCCGGCAGGTTCTCCGGGCCGAATTGCTCATCCTGGTCATCCCCAACCAGCAGCAGTACGTCGACGTTGCTGGCCAACCATGCGGCCAGTCGCGTATGTCCGGCGGCGACCCGCGCAAAGCGGAGCTTGTTGTCCGGCAAGGTCTCCTGCGCTGCCAGGGGATGCAAGGGCGGCTCGTAACCGTAGCGGTGGGCGTAGAGTTTTTGATTGCCGGCGATACCGCGGGCCCAGATATCTGGATCGACCAGGGCAAATGCGTGCGAAGTGGCCAAGCCGCCGACGACTGTTGCCATGCCCAAAAACCTCCTCGGTTAGTTGCGCGCTTCGGGAGGGGTTACCCAGTCGGCGCCGGAAACGAAGCTATTGCCTCAGATAAGAGGCAACTGGGGCAAGGGTTGGTCGTTGGTGATCAGGTAGACCTTTTTTTTGCAGATCTTCCAGTTGTCGTCGACACGCCGCAACCGGTATTCGCTGGTGATCGGGTGTTGTGCCATCTCGCGCCGGGGCACAACCACGGCCAGCAGAACACTCGCGGTCACCGCCAGTTCGTCGCCCGCGAACTCCCCGACCATGACGTTGGTGATGAAGTACTTGGTCCTCGGCGGCGGCATCTGGGTGGGGTTGCGGGGATGGGTCATGCGAATGGCCCGCGCGCGCAACGCGGTGCGGTCCTCGAAGGAAATCATCGCCTGTTCGTTGCGGTTGCCGTTATCGACACGGTTGGGTATCCAGTACTCGATATCGTCGGTCAAAAGACCCAGCCAGTCCTCGAACTTCCCCTGTTCCAGTAACGCAGCCTCGCCATACAGGAATTGTTCGATTTCCTGCTGCAGGGCCAGATCCTTGGTCATGCCGCTTCTCCTCCAGCCAGTCTTGTGTGCGGTCGGGTCACGCTACGCCGGGCGATCGGTCATCAGACGTAACCATTCCTTGTATTGCTCCCGGAGTGCCCCCTCGCTGGCGCCGTACCACTCCAGTTCGCCGTCCGCGTTAATGTGTTCGTCCTCGCCGGTGAGGGCCATCAATACCCAGTCGATACCCCCGGTATGCAGTCCCTCCTGAACCCAGCGGAAGGCCTGCATGTCGTCGACCTGTATCTCGCCCACGGCGGATACGTGGTGGGACGAATTGTGAATCAGCAGGCTGTTGACCGCGTCCGATGCGCCCTTGAGCTTGCACGGGTAGGTACTGACTTCGGTAAAGTCGACACGCACCGGCTTGATTACCCGGTAGTGGTTCATCCGGCTGTGCAGGAGCAGATTGGGGTAGATGACCATGTGCAGGTCAAGCTCGGCAATTTCCTTGGCTCGCGCGTCACCGTGGATCTGCGCCATCTGTTGCAGGTAGTCGGGTTTGTAGGCATTCATCCAGATTCCACCGCGGCTGCCGCAGAAATCGGCCATCATGTGGCCGTGCGGTATGGCCCGCTCGTAATACTTGGCGACCGCGGTCTTCATGGTGAAGGCGGAATCGCCGAATTTTTCCTTCATGATCTGCATGCCGACCTGCAAGGCGCTGCCATGCAGGACTGCCGGATGGTAATTGTCGGCATAGTTCTCTATCTGCAATTTCCAATTGCCTTCATAGTGATACTTGACCGGTTTGACGGCCTCGATCTGCCCCTCTGGGGCGCGATCGACCATCAGGTCCAGATAGTGAGCGGCACGGCCCAGGTAGTCCGGCAAGGGCATTACGTCCGGATTCCTGCTGGCGAAGATGAACCCACGGTGGCTTTCCACGCGGGGTATGGGCGTGAGGTGGAATTCGGAGTCCTTGAAATCCGGGAAGCGTTCGCGCAACGGCACCCCGTCCAGTGCGCCCTGGGTGTTGAAACTCCAGCCGTGGTACATGCACTGGAAATTGTCGGCGTTACCAAAGTCGATATGGCACAAGCGAGACCCACGGTGGGTACACACATTGTGGAACAGTCGCACCTGCCGGTCGGTGCCGCGCACCATGATGAATGACAATGGACCGATCCGGTCGGTCTTGAAATCGCCCGGCTCGGGAAGCTCACTTTCGTGGCCGACGAATACCCAGCTGCGGCTGTAGATGCGCTCCATTTCCGCCTCGAACACCAACGGATCGAGATAGACATTGCGGTGGACCCGGTCCGGCTTGATTAGGGCGCTGTAATCCAGCTGCGAGCGGGCGGGCAATTCGGTGGCTTTGTTCATGACATTCCCCTAGCGTCGATTGTGTGAGATCGATGTGGGCTCTGCTTTGGGCGCTGAATCAGTCGATCTTGTACAGGCGTTTTGCGTTTTCACCCAGAATCCGCTGCTTGGTCTGCGTGCTCAGATCGTCGCGGGCCCGAAAATCCCGAAAATTCTCGATCACCTTGCCCGGTGCGATGTGCGGATAATCCGAGGCGTACAGCAGCTGTCCGTCGCCCAGCTGCTGCGCGGCGACCGGTAACAGGCGCTCGCCCAACTCGGCGTGAAAGTAAATGCGCCCGCCGGTGATGTGATCGATCGGGCGGCATTTCAGTTCGGGAACTTCGTAGGCCCACTGGTCGTAGGCTTCTTCCATGCGTTCGAGGGTGAACAGGATCCAGGCGATGCCCGCCTCCATGAACGACACCCGTAACGTCGGGAAGCGATCGAAGGTGCCGCTGAACATCATGTGAGTCATCTGAATCATCTGGCTGGTCGGGTGGCCCAGACAGCGCGCCATGATGGCCTTGTCCATCATGTCCAGCCGGCGGCCCGGGCCACCGGCGTGGACCGCGATCATCATGTCCAGTTCCTGAGCTGTCTCGAAGATTGGCCAGTAAGCGGCGTCCCCCAGGGGCTTGGCCACGCCTGCCGAAATGAAGAATCCCACCATGCCAGGCATGGTGTCGGCGACCCGCCGCATTTCGGCAACGGCCGCCTGCGGATCGATGGTGGGGATCAGCGCCATGCCCTTGATGCGGGTGCTCGAATTCAGATATTTGTGGTTCAGCCAGGCGTTGTAGGCGCGGCAAACGGCAATGGCCCAGTCCTTTTGTCGCACCTGGCCGATGGCCATGCCGAACGTTGGATACAGCACCGTACCGTCCAGCTGCATCGCGTCGAGCACTGCCAACCATTGTTGCGGCGCGCCTTCCTCGGCCCGCGCGGTGTTGGAGCCTTCGGCATAGCCGCCTACCGCCGCCAGTATCGTGCGGTTCCAATCGTCCATTGCGGGAAAGAACTCGGTACGTCGCAGCGGCTCCATGCCCGCGAACGGCGGGTCGAGAAATTCGTAGATCTCGCCGTAGTTCTCGAAGATATGGCCGTCGGCGTCGTACATGAGACCTCGCCCTCGTCGGTAGCCGCGGCACAGACTGCAACCGCGACCTGTTGTTTATACCTGTCAAATGCCTCAAATGCCGCCAGGAAGCCGATTTTTACCCCTGCCGTGAAGAATGCGCTCATTTCGGGCTGCGTCGACGTGTTCGACAGCCAGATGGATACCCTCGGCGGGTAACCACGGGTCTGTCGCAGGCAAGAACGGTATGCTCTGATCGTTCTTGTCCAGACACTCGCGCTGCATCCGACGAACGCTGGCTGGCGCTGGGCGGCGGGTTGGTTCCGGCCGGACGATTGCAGGCTTTCGTGGTGTACCATCCGGCGCTTTTTTCCGGCGGCCTGTCCGCTCCGGAGGATGCATGAAGCAACCAGCAGACGACCGCACGGCGCCGCAGGTCGGCGTGATCATGGGTTCGCGCAGTGACTGGGACACTTTGCGCCACGCCAGCGACACGCTGACCGGCCTCGGGATCGCTCACGAATGCAAGGTGGTGTCGGCCCACCGCACGCCGGATTTACTGTTCGAGTACGCCAGCGCCGCGGCTGGGCGCGGGCTCAAGGTGATCATCGCCGGCGCCGGCGGCGCGGCGCATTTGCCGGGCATGGCGGCGGCCAAGACACGCTTGCCGGTGCTGGGTGTGCCGGTGCAGTCGCGGGCGCTGCAGGGCGTGGATTCGCTGTTGTCGATCGTGCAGATGCCGCGTGGCGTACCGGTCGGCACCCTGGCCATCGGCGAGG
>CAZZHF010000247.1:0-4522 GCA_964653545.1 uncultured Gammaproteobacteria bacterium
AGGTCATCATCATGACCGACGCCGACGTGGACGGCGCGCACATCCGCACGCTGCTGCTGACCTTCTTTTACCGGCAGATGCCCGAGCTGGTGGAGCGCGGGCACATCTACATTGCGCAGCCGCCGCTGTACAAGGTGAAGGCCGGCAAGGAAGAGCTGTACCTGCAGGGCCAGACCGACCTGGACGGCTTCCTGCTGCGCGCAGCGCTGAAAGACGCGGCCGTGCATACGGCTAACGGCACCGCCATCACCGGCGACACGCTGGGCGAGCTGGCGCGCAAGCACCAGGTGGCCGAAGCCGTGATCGCCCGCCTGGGCAATTTCATGGACGCGGAAGCCCTGCGCGCCATAGCCGACGGTGTGGCACTGAACCTGGACAGCGTGGCCGAAGCTGAAACCAGTGCCGTGGCGCTGCAGGACAAGCTGCGCGAGCTGAACACGACCGGCACGCCGGCCGAAGTGGCCGGTGAATTTGACGCACGCACCGACAAACCCATTTTGCGCATCAGCCGCCGCCACCACGGCAACGTGAAAAGCAGCGTGATCACGCAGGACTTTGTGCACGGCGCCGACTACGCCGCGCTGGCCGAGGCGGCCAACACCTTCCGCGGGCTGCTGGGCGAAGGTTCCCGCGTGACCCGGGGCGAAGGCGACAAGCAGAAGGAAGAAAAGGTCAGCGACTTCCGCCAGGCCATGCGCTGGCTGATAGGCCAGGCCGAAAACGCCACGGCGCGCCAGCGCTACAAGGGCCTGGGCGAAATGAACCCCGAACAGCTGTGGGAGACGACGATGGACCCGCAGGTGCGCCGCCTGCTGAAGGTGCAGATCGAAGACGCCATTGAAGCCGACAAGGTGTTCACCATGCTGATGGGCGATGAGGTGGAGCCGCGGCGGGACTTTATTGAGACGAATGCGTTGCGGGCGGCGAATATTGACGTTTGAAAGGTAATGTCTAGAATCTGTATAACTAACGTTATTTGTTGGCTATGCAGACCCTCACACAATCCCAGTTTCAGATGGCGCTTTTGCACGGCGCCGTACGGTCCGTTCAGATCGAACCCGATGGGGCGCAGTTTTCCGTCCGGCTGTTGACCCGCACGGGGGACGCCATGCTGGTCCAGGCCCGTAAGGCAGAGCCTCGGCTTTTTGGCACGGTGGACAGCGCCATCAAGCTGCTGCACAAATTGGGCGTACAGCGTATTGCACTGGAGGGTCTGGACCGCTGGCGACCTGAGCAGGCTACCGCGCAACGTCGTCGTCGGCCCGACCGGGCAGAAGCACTGACCAGGGCTGCCGAATACGACCGATGGGTGCAGGCGAAGGTGCAGGCCAGCCGGGACGACCCCCGGCCCGCGATTGCGGATGACGAGTGGCAAAGCATTCGCGCGGTGCAACTGGCGCGGCGTCAGGCGATGCAGCCCGAATGAGCTGCACTACGTACCGCATCACCCGCCGCCCGGAATACCGCCAAGACCTAGACGACATAGAGGCGTGGATCGCCAGGGACAACCCCGTTGCGGCGCTAGATATGTGGCTGTTGATCGATGATCAGGTCAGCCAGCTGGCGGACCCAAACTTTCCGCGTCGCCCAAGCCAGCGCGTGGCAGGCGCGTATGAACTGGTGGCGCATGAGAACTACATCGTCTACTTTGATCAGTCTGAGAACGATTGCCTCGTGACGGTGCGCGCGGCGGTTCATGTGGCGCGACAGTTTCCGCTGATCGGCCGCAGAGATGTCGGCTGAATATGGTCTATATGGATTTGCGGGGGGACATCAATGGACTGGACTCGAGAAGAAGTGGAATTGATCGTCGCAGACTACCTGCAGATGCTCACGCTTGAACTCACAGGTCAGAGCTACAACAAGACCGAGCATCGGCGCAGACTCCAGCAGACCCTCAATAATCGCTCCGACGGTTCCATTGAGTTCAAGCACTGCAACATCAGCGCAGTGATGATTGAGTTGGAGTTCCCATATGTTTCCGGTTACCAACCGCGCTTCAACTACCAGGGCCTGTTGCCGGATGTGGTTATGGCGCAAATCAAGGCTAAACCTGTGGTCGATAAGGCAGCACTTGCAGCAGCGGAGTTACCGGCGGTCAAACCGGAACAGGATGATTTCTCCAAGGTGAAGGCCGATGCCCCCGTGTTGGAGCCGCGCGCCCGAGAAGAATACCAGCCGCTATTCAGGGCGGTCAAACGCGACTATCTGGCTCGGGAGGCACGCAATCAATCGCTTGGACTTGCGGGAGAAGAGTTTGTTGTCCAGTTCGAACACTGGCGGTTGGTCCAGATGGGTGAGCACAAGCTTGCGGATCGTGTAGAGCATGTGTCGCAGTCCAAAGGCGACGGGATGGGTTATGACGTGTTGTCGTTCGACTCCGATGGCCGCGAACGGCTAATTGAAGTTAAGACAACTTCGTTCGGCAGGGATACGCCGTTCTTCGTCACCCGAGGCGAACTGTCCCTTTCCAAAGCCGAACCGGAACAGTTTCGCCTCTACAGGTTGTTTGATTTCCGAAGGACACCACGGTTGTTCGATTTGCAAGGACCGCTTGACCGGTACTGTGTGCTTGATGCAGCGACTTACAAAGCAAGCTTTTCCTAATCCGGCACTCCTTCGCAGCCTCCGCTAACGCCCAAGACGCCCCCACCTCTACCGACCGAATCGCCCTGTGATGCACATAGAAGCCCTGCGCCTGTCCCCCGGAGACGATCTGCGTCTGGCGCTTCAGGCGGCCTGGGCCGGGCTGTCCACCGCGCACGGCGTGCAGGCGGGCTGTGTGGTGTCTGCGGTGGGCAGCCTGCACGATGCGGTGCTGCGCTTTGCCGCCGAGCTAGGCGGCACGCGCATCAGCGGGCCGCTGGAGCTGCTGTCGCTGTCGGGCACGTTCAGTGCCGACGGGCCGCACCTGCATGCCAGCGTGTCGCGGGCCGATGGCACCGTGGCGGGCGGCCACCTGTTGCCCGGCTGCACCGTGCGTACCACGGCTGAGGTGGTGCTGGCGCTGCTGCCGGGCTGGCGGTTCAGCCGGCAGCTGGATGCGGCGACGGGGTTTGCGGAGCTGGTGGCGGTGCGCCTGCCGGTTGCTGAAGGTTCTGCGGGTAGCTAAAACTCCATGATTTGGTGGGATGAAATGAAGCTTTCGGTATCCATGGATTCGCCGTTGGTGGCATTTATGGCCGCCTATCAGGACAGGCATGGCCTGAAAAGCTGTTCCGCTGTGGTCGAGGACGCGTTGCGACTGCTGGCCGAGCGCGAGGCCGAGGCCGAGCTGGCGCAGGCTTATGCAGCCAGCGCCGCGCAGGACGTTGCGATGGTGCGCGAGGCACAGGCCACTTGTTTCGACGGGCTGGCCGATGAAGCGTGGTGAGATCTTTTTTGCGGCGCTGGACCCCACCGCCGGCGCCGAGGTTCAAAAGACCCGCCCCGTGGTGGTGGTCAGCAACAACGCCGCCAACCGCGCGGCTGCCGTGGTCACCGTCGTTCCGCTCACGTCCAGCGTGGCGCGCGTTTTTCCGTTCGAGGTGCTGTTGCCTGCCGCCCGCACGGGTCTGACCAAAGACAGCAAGGCCATGGCGCAGCAGGTCCGCACGATCGACAAGGCGCGGCTGAACGCACGGCCTGCCGGGGCGTTGCAATCCAGTGACCAGGCCGCGCTGGACAAGGCGCTGCGCTAGCATCTGGCGCTGTAGCGCTATCCCGCATCCATGACCACCCCCGTCGCCGTCATCGACTTCGAAACCACCGGCCTGTCGCCCCTGCAGGGCGACCGCGCGACCGAGGTCGCCATCGTGCTCATGGACGGCGACCGCGAGGTCGGGCAGTTCCAGTCGCTGATGAACGCGGGCGTGTATGTCAATTCGTTCATCGAGTCCTACACCGGCATTACCAACGACATGATTTCGGCCGCCCCGCCCGCCCATGAGGTGATGGCGCAGGCGGCCCGCTTTGTGGGTGACGCGCCGCTGGTGGCGCACAACGCGTCGTTTGACCGGCGCTTCTGGTCGGCCGAGCTGGGCCGCCTGGGGCTGGACGACAACGCGCCCGGGCGGCGCAACCCGTTTGCCTGCACCATGCTGTTGTCGCGCCGCCTCTACCCCGAAGCAGGCAGCTACCGGCTGTCGTCGCTCGCGGCGCTTCTTGGGCTCAGCTACAGCAGCCGGGCCCACCGGGCCATGGCCGACGCCGAGGTGACCGCCGGTTTGTGGGCGCGCATCTGCCGCGACATGCAGCGGCGCCACGATGTGTGCGACGCACCGCATGAGCTCCTGGTGACCCTGGGGCAGACGGCCCGCGGCAAGCTGGCGGATGCGATCGGGCGTTTTCGCCAGACCGCGGGCCAGGGGCGCTGAGGCGCCGGGCAATCAGTCCTCAAGTTATTCGCCCAACTGGCGAAAGTGGTGTGGCGACCGTACGTCTCAGCGGCGCCCGCGCGGCCATTTGCGGCAGTTTTCTGCCGTTTTTCGCCGTCTGTCCCATCGCGTTCCTTCGCGATAGTCGAGATGCTGGACTTTTTACG
>CAZZHF010000248.1:0-4497 GCA_964653545.1 uncultured Gammaproteobacteria bacterium
AACAGGCCGCATTCTTGAAGCTGGCGTGCCGTCTGCGGCTGACCGCCCGACATCAGCGCATGGGCCGCTGCGATGCCGATCAGGCGTGGCAGGCGCTGGGTGCCGCCGGCTCCAGGGATCAGGCCAAGGGTGATTTCGGGCAAACCGACGCGGGCGGACGCCAGCGCCACACGGCCGTGACAGGCCAGCGCCAGTTCCAGGCCGCCGCCGAGCGCGACACCTGCGATCGCCGCGACCACGGGCTTGCTGCTCGACTCAATGCGTTCGAGCACGGTGCGCAGGATCGGCTCTTGCAGCTGGCGTGGCGTGCCGATCTCGGTGACGTCGGCGCCGGCCGAGAATGCCTTCTCGCTGCCGGACAGAACGATACCGCGGATGCCCGGGCTAGATTGCGCAGCCTCGAGCTGCTGCACGATGCGCTCACGCAGCGCATGGCCCAGGCTGTTGACGGGCGGGTTGTCGAGCGTGATGACGGCGATGCCGTCCCGGATGTGGTTCACGGCGTCTCCTCAGGCCTTCATGAGCTGCTTGCCGATGAGGATCTGCTGGATCTGCGTGGTGCCCTCGTACAGGCGCAGCAGGCGAACGTCCCGGTAGAAGCGCTCCACCTTGTATTCGTTGATATAGCCGGAGCCGCCGTGGATCTGGACGCCGCGGTCCGCGACGCGGCCGACCATTTCGGTGGTGAACATCTTTGCGCAAGAGGCCTGCATGCTCACCTCCGGATCGGTCACGCCGAAGGCCTTGGCGTCGTAGCGTTGTGCAGCCAACTGCACCAGTGACCAGCCGGCGAGCAACTCGGCCTGGCTGTCGGCCAGCATCGCCTGAACCAGCTGGAAGTCGCCGATGCGCTGGCCGAACTGCTTACGCTGCTGCGCGTAGGCCACGCTTTCCTTGAGGATGCGGCTGGCCATGCCGCATGCAAGTGCCGAGATATGCAGGCGCCCTCGGTCCAGCACCTTCATCGCCGTCTTGAAACCCTTGCCCGGCTCGCCGCCGATGAGGTTGGCTGCCGGTACGCGAACGTTGTCGAGCATCACGTCGCAGGTCTTCGTGCCACGCTGACCCATCTTGCGATCGGGTTTGCCGAGCGACAGGCCCGGCAGGCCTGCCGGCACGATGAAGGCGGAAATGCCGGCGGCGCCGGGCCCCTCTGTCCTTGCCATCAGCGTGAAAGCGCCGGCCCGGGGCGCGTTGGTGATGAAGCGTTTGGTGCCGCTGAGCAGGTAGTCATTGCCGTCCTTTACGCCTCGCGTCTTGAGCGAGGCGGCATCCGAGCCCGCATCGGGTTCGGTGAGCGCGAACGACACGACTAGCTCCCCGCTAGCGATGCGCGGCAGGTACTCGGCCTTCTGATCGGCCGTTCCGTCCATAAGGATGCCCTGCGACCCGATGCCGATGTTCGTGCCGACCACCGAGCGGAACGCCAGCGCCGTCTGACCCAGCTCGTAGGCCACCTCGCATTCCTGGGCCATGGAGAGGCCGATGCCGCCGAACTCCTCGGGGATCGACAGGCCGAACAGGCCCAGCTCCTTCATGTCGTCGACGATGTCGGCCGGCACCTCATCGCGCTCCTCGACATGGTCCTCGGCGGGCATCAGGCGCTCGCGGACGAAGCGCTGCACGCTGTCTTTCAGCAATCCGAAGGTTTCTTGATCGAGAGGCATTGGGTCTCCTTTGGACTGCCAGGATTGTTGATCCAACGATACGACTCGACAATCACAATAACAGTGAACACACTGTCAAGGATTTTCGACATATATTCGGAGCCATGGACTCGAACTCACTGGCGCTCTTCGTGGACATCGTCGAGGCGGGAAACCTCAGCCTGGCTGCACGCAACATGAAGATGAGCCGAGCCAACATCAGCTACCACCTGGCACATCTGGAGAAGTCGGTCGGGCAGCAGTTGATGCGGCGCACGACACGGCGCGCGGAGTTGACCGAGGTGGGCCAGCGGCTCTACCGGCACGGGCGCGTCATCCGCGACGAACTGATGGCAGCGCGTGAATCGGTGACCATGTTCGGCAAGGCACTGCACGGCTCGGTCCGCTTGAGCATGCCCACCGGCTTCGGACATCTGGTGATGTCCAACTGGCTGATCGAGTTCAAGCACCTATATCCGGACATCGCGCTCGAGTTGCTGTTCGACAACCGCGTGGACGATTTGCTGCGCGACGAGGTGGATGTGGCGGTGCGGGTGATGTCGGAGCCTCCGCAGCAAATGGTCGCCACCGAGCTGGCGCAAGTCCGCTACGTCACCTGTGCTTCGGTTGGCTACGCGAACATGCACCCCATGCCCATTGCCTTGGAAGATCTCGGCCGAACGCCGCTGATCACTTCAGCCGTGGCCGGGCGCGACCTGCGGGTCTCCGGCTACCGGGAAGAGCAACGGATCGAGCTGACCTTGCATCCGACCTTGGCTTCCGAGAACTTCCAGTTCCTGCGCGAAGCCGTTCTCGCCGGGCTGGGCGTCGGCCTGGTTCCCGACTACGTGGTCGAGCAGGATGTGGCTGAGGGGCGGGTGGTGACGGCACTGAACGATTGGCGTCTCAGCGTGTTCGGCACACGCATGTTTCTGCTGCGCATGCCAGGGCGCTACCAGACGCTGGCGACCCGAACGCTGATCGACTTCGTCGTGGACAAGGCACGCGGCTGGTCGAAGGTTCAGGGGACCGAGCGCGAGGGAGCGGACCTGGAGACGTGAGTCATCGACTCGGACTCGTGGTCAGACGATCTTGCCCTTGCGAAGGTCTTCGAGATCAGCGGAAGACAAACCCACCAGCTGACGCAACACCGACTCCGTGTGCTCGCCCAGCAAGGGCGGCGGCATCCGGTATTCGACCGGCGTTCCGTTCAGCTTGAGTGCGCTCGCCGGTACGCTGACCTGTCCGGCCGTCGGATGCGGCAGATCCAGCTTCATGTTGCGCGCGATGACCTGGGGATCGAGAAACACGTCGGCCAGGTCGTTGATCGGGCCACAGGGCACCCCCCCGATCTCCAGTTCGGCGATCCACTGCGCTCGGCTCTTGCGCAACAGCAGGGGCTCCAGCAGCGGAACCAGGGTGTCGCGGTGGCGCACGCGCTGCGGGTTGGTCGCAAAGCGCTCATCGACGGCCAGCGACGGTTCGCCGGCCACCTCGACGAGCTTGCGGAACTGACCGTCGTTGCCGCAGGCCACGATCACCCAGCCATCCGCCACCTTGAAGACCTGGTAGGGCACGATGTTCGGGTGGGCGTTGCCCCAGCGCCGCGGCGGCTCGCCGGTCGCGAGGTAATTGGTCGCCATATTGGCCATCATGGCCACCTGCACGTCCAGCAGGCAGATGTCCAGGTGCTGACCTTCCCCGGTGCGGGCGCGGTGCGCCAGCGCCGCCAGGATGGCGATGGTGGCGTGCGCCCCGGTGAACAGGTCGGCGATGGCGACCCCCGCTTTCTGCGGGCCGCCGCCGGGCAGATCATCACGTTCGCCTGTCACGCTCATGAAGCCGCCCATGCCTTGGACGATGAAGTCGTAGCCAGGCCGGGGCGCATACGGGCCGGTTTGCCCGAAGCCCGTGATGGAGCAATAGACCAGGGCCGGCTTGATGGCGCGCAGGCTGTCGTAGTCCAGCCCATACCGGGCCAGCTGGCCCACCTTGTAGTTCTCGACCAGCACGTCGGCTTTTGCCACCAGCTTGCGCACCAGCGCCTGCCCCTGCGGTGTGGCGATGTCCAGCGTGACCGACTTCTTGTTCCGGTTCACCGCGAGGTAGTACGCCGCTTCGGTCGTGGGGTTGCCTTCGGCGTCCTTCGCGTACGGCGGCCCCCACTGGCGCGTGTCGTCACCCGAGCCGGGCCGCTCGATCTTGATGACTTCGGCGCCCAGGTCGGCCAGAGTCTGAGTGCACCACGGACCGGCGAGCACGCGGGTCAGGTCCAGAACGCGCAGATGGCTCAATGCACCCATTGCTCGAGGAGACCTAGTTGAGTTGCGAGACGAACTTGGTGGTCAGGTAACCGTCGAAGGTCTCGCTGCCGCCTTCGCTGCCGTAGCCGCTCTCCTTTATGCCGCCGAAGGGTGTCTCGGCCAGCGCCAACCCGATGTGGTTGATGGACACCATGCCCGCCTCCAACCCGCGTGAGATCAGGTGGGCGTTCTTCAGCGAGCTCGTGAACGCATACGACGCCAGGCCGAACGGCAGGCTGTTGGCGCGCGCCAGGACTTCTTCCACCGTCTTGAACCGCACCACGCCGGCGATCGGACCGAACGGCTCCTCGGTCATGAAGCGCGAGTCGTCCGGCAGGTCCGCCAGCACGGTCGGGGCGAAGAAGTTCCCTTCGCCGGGCAGCCGCTGGCCTCCCGCCAGGATCTTGCCGCCGCGCTGCCGTGCGTCGTCCACGAAGCCCTCCATCACCGTGACTCGGCGGCGTTGCGCCAGGGGGCCCATGCGGCTGGCTTCATCCAGTCCGTCGCCGACCTTCAAGGCTTCGGCGCGCCCCGCGAATCGCTCGACG
>CAZZHF010000249.1:0-4488 GCA_964653545.1 uncultured Gammaproteobacteria bacterium
GAAGTACTACGGCACCCAAGAGACAGGGCGCTTCCCTGACCGTCGGCCGCCCATCAACATCAAGGCCGACGTAGACCGGGCGGGCCAGTTCCGCGCCATCAAGGACATCAACCTGGAGATCCGGCGCCTGAACCTGGCCGCCTACGCACCGTTGCGCTACGTGCTCCCGCACAAGCAGGCAGCGTACGACGCCAAGTACAGCACCGAGATTCGAGGCGGCGAGAGCTTCTTCCGCCAGGCCGACCGGGAAGAAAGCCTCATCCACCTGCTGCGGGTAAACGTGCTCAAGCGCATGGAGAGCGCGGTGTCGTCGTTCGCGCTGACGCTGCAGCGGCAACTCCGGGACGTGGAGGCGGTGCTTGCGCAGATCGAGCAGCATGCCGACCACGCCGCCAGCGGTGACGGCATCGAAGAGCTGGACATCGCCGACGTGGACATTGACGACCCCGCCTTCGAGGCGCTGTTGGTCGGCCGCAAGGTCAAGGTGCTGCTGGGCGACGTGGACCTTATCCGGTGGCGGCAGGACCTGGTGGAGGACCGCAACCGCCTGGACACTCTGTTGACCGCTGCCCAGCAGGTAGACGCTGCACGCGACGCAAAGTTGGCCAAGTTGCGCGACATGGTCGAAGAGAAGTGCCGCCACCCCATCAACGACGGCAACCGCAAAATCATCGTCTTCACCGCGTTCTCGGACACGGCCCAGTACCTCTACGCCAACCTGGCATCCTGGGCCAAGGCCGCGCTGGGCATCGACTCGGCGCTGGTTACGGGCGGCGCTGGCATCCAGACCACGCTGCCAGGCTTGCGCAAGAACATGGGCAGTGTGCTGTCTGCCTTCGCACCGCGCGCCAAGGAGCGCCCGGCTGACATGGCCGGCGAAGGCGAGATTGACCTGCTGATCGCGACGGACTGCATCTCTGAAGGCCAGAACCTGCAGGACTGCGATTGGCTCATCAACTACGACATCCACTGGAATCCGGTCCGCATCATCCAGCGCTTCGGCCGGATCGACCGCATCGGCTCACCCAACCGCAGCATCCAATTGGTCAACTTCTGGCCGAACATCGCGCTCGACGAGTACATCAACCTAGAGCAGCGCGTCAGCGGGCGCATGGTGCTGCTGGACGTGTCGGCCACCGGAGAAGAGAACCTCATCGAGCAGCAGTCGGGTGACCCGATGAACGACCTGGAGTACCGCCGCAAGCAGCTTCTGAAGCTGCAGGACTCCGTCATCGACATGGAGGACCTCAGCAGCGGCGTCTCCATCACCGACCTGACGCTGACCGACTTCCGCATCGACCTGGCCCAGTTCCTGCGCGACCATCCCACGGTACTGGAGGGCATGCCGCTCGGCGCGCACGCCGTCACGAGCAGCATCGACGCTGACATCGAGCCCGGCATCATCTTCTGCCTGCGGGCCGAGGGCCCTGGCGCGAGCAAGGCGCCTGCAGGCGCTGGGTCTGGCGACTACCCGCTGGCGCCGATTTACCTGGCCCACGTGGGCGACGATGGCACCACGGTGCTGGCCTACCCGCAAGCCAAGCGCATCCTGGACCGCCTCAAGCGCCTGGCCCTGGGCCGCGAGCTGCCCGACCTGGGCGCCAGCAGCCGGCACGACAAGATCACCCGCCACGGCGAGGACATGCGCCACGCCCAGTAGCTGCTGGCCTCCGCCGTGGCCTCGGTGGTGGGCAAGAACGAAGAGCGCGCAGTCGCCAGCCTGTTCTCGCCGGGTGGCACGCACGCGATGAAGGGCGAGTTTGCTGGCGCAGGTGATTTCGAGGTGCTGGCTTTCCTGGTGGTCCTGCCCTCCGACGGCGGCAGGGGGCCGAAGAACGAACATTCAGACAAGGACAGGTGAAGTATGTCCAACGCAAAGCTACTCAGACAGTTGATCAAGTCAGGCATCGAAGGCGACTCGGAAAGCTTCAAGGCCGCTTCCGAGGCCGTCATCCGCGAGGAACGCGAGAAGAAGCACCACCTCCTGGCCAACGACCTGGAGCGGCTGCTGTACGGCGAACGGTCCGTCACTGGGCGTGGCCACCTGCGCCTGCTGCCCGCCAAAGAGCTGCCCATCAACAAGGACAGCGGCCTGGCCTTGCTCGAAGAACGGCCCGCCGTTCGCGACGAAACCGACATCGTGCTGGGTGACGGCGCGCAGTCGGCGCTTGACGAGATGCTGATGGAGCACCGACGCGGCGACGTGCTGCTGGCCCATGGGCTGCAGCCGGCCCAACGCCTGCTGTTCTGTGGCCCACCCGGATGCGGCAAGACGCTGGCCGCCGAGGTGATTGCCAGTGCGCTTGAACTGCCACTGGTGGTGGTCCGTCTGGACTCTGTCATCTCCTCGCTGCTGGGCGAGACCTCGGCCAACCTTCGCAAGGTCTTCGACTACGTGTCGGCGCGTCCCGTGGTCGCGCTCTTCGACGAGTTCGACGCATTGAGCAAGGATCGCGGCGCCAGCGACGACCACGGCGAGCTGAAGCGGTCCGTCAACGCTGTGCTGCAGATGATGGACGGGTATCGGGGCCCGAGCATCCTGATTGCCACGACGAACTACGAAACCCTGCTGGACAAGGCAGTGTGGCGACGGTTCGACGAGGTCATCCGCTTCGAGCCTCCAAACCTGGAGCAGGCCAAGCGGCTGCTGGCCTTGAAGCTGTCCGGCGTGCGCCGGAACTTCGAAACCGACGACTCGAAGATCGCCACCCTTTTCAAGGGCCTGTCCCACGCCGACATCGAGCGCGTGCTTCGGCGCGCCGTCAAGGACATGGTCTTGTCCAACCGTGAGTTCCTCGCCAAGGCCCACCTAGAGGCTGCGCTGGCGAAGGAATACCAACAACCGCACTGAGGCGCCTAGGGAGGCAACTGGATGGCATATGAGCACCTGCGACTAGAAAAAGAGTCTCCTGTCACCGACCGGCATCGGCCGCGCGGGTTCGGCGCAGCGGCGCCTGCGGATCCGCGGGGCCACGGCACCGCGTTGCTGCAGAGCTTTCGAGCCGTCCGCGAGGTCGCGGCGAACGAAGACCTCGGCGGATTTGACGACCGCAAGCTGCTGAAGATCCGGCTGCGCGAGGGCGAGCGGCAGCTTCCCGACTTCAACCTGATTGATGGCCTGGAAGTTGTCAGCCAGGAGGGCCACGAAGTCGTCCTCGCGTTTGCCACGGCGGCCGCCCTGAACCTGGTCGAAGAGCGGCTTGCGACGCTTGCCCGCGATGGGCGCGTAACCCGGGCTGCGCTTCTGTTCGTCATCGGCGGCTTCGAGCACTGGACACCCGAGGACCGGACAGGCGCAGCCCTGGCCGAACAGGGATTGCCACAGGCAGGGCCGTGCATCCTGGATGTCGAGCTGTGGCCGCAGGACATGCCGGCGCGCAGGCAGGCGACGCTGGCTTCCTTCACGGCATTCGCCAGGGAGCAAGGCGCTGAAATCCTGGACCAGGTCAACACCGCGTCCCTGCTCATGGTCCGGCTGCGCTGCAGCCGCGAAGCAGCGGAACAGGTGCTTCGCTACCGCGATGCGCGCACGGTAGATCTGCCGCCCCGTTGGGGTCTGGCCGTCGGTACCGTCGCTGCGGACGTGAACCGCTTCCCGCCGCCAGCGCAGCCCGACGCTGAAGCACCCCGGATCGCCGTGCTGGACGCTGGGCTCGTCACCGGCCAGCCGCTGCTTGCCCCAGCGGTCGGCCATGCCCAAGGCTACGTGCTGCCACACCGCAGCCCGGACGACGCCGATCCATGGCATGGCACCGCGGTCGCTGGGCTGGCCTTGTACGGTGACATTGAAGCTGCCATCGCCAGCGGCGAGTTCGTGCCCAGCCTCTTCCTCGTATCTGGACGGGTGTTCAACCATGACGGAGACGACCAGACAGAGTTCGTCGAGAACGCCGTCGAGCGCGCCGTTCGAGACCTGCACGCTGGCTTTGGCTGCAGAGTCTTCAACCTCAGCTACGGCGACTTGAACAAGGTCTACGCCGGTGGGCATGTGCGAGGACTGGCCTACACGCTGGACCGCCTCACGCGGGAGCTGGGCGTCGTGTTCGTCGTGTCTACTGGGAATCTCTCTCCGGACGGCCTGCCTGACGATCCGCTGGCATCGTTCCCCGACTACTTGCTGGAGGACCGTGCGCGCTTGGTAGATCCCGCCACGGCGCTGAACGCTGTGACGGTAGGGGGCCTTGCCCGCCACGAGGCCACACGCGGCCAGCAGCAGCGCCCGGAACTCATCGAGGACAGGCCCATCGCCCGCAAGGGTCACCCCTTCCCCCTCACCAGGTCAGGCCCGACCATCAACGGCGCCATCAAGCCCGACTTCGTCGAGCACGCCGGCAACTTGGCCGTGGTCCGGCTGACTGGCCGCACCACGCATCGTGGACTTGGCGTCGTCACCACGAACGGCGCCTTTGCAGGCGGCCACGCGTTCAGGGACGAGGTCGGAACCAGCTTTGCCTCTCCAGCAGTCGCCCACCGGGCGGCCAAGCTGCT
>CAZZHF010000250.1:0-4472 GCA_964653545.1 uncultured Gammaproteobacteria bacterium
TGCCACTTTGGTTTCGGCAATCTCGCGCGTGTATACGCCACACACGCCCGTGCCACGGGTGTGCACCTGGAGCATCACCTGGGTAGCACGTTCCCGGTCCAGGGTGAAAAACCGTTCCAGTACATGCACGACAAACTCCATTGGCGTGTAGTCGTCATTGAGCAGCACCACCTTATAAAGAGGCGGTTGCTCCACTTTGGGCTTGGCTTCGCGGACATCCAGCGCGCCGCCGTTGCCTTCTCGTTCATCACTGCTCATATAAGGAATCTTTCATAGACCGCGTGCCGCAGGTTCCGGCAACACCCACTACCGTTGCGCCGTCACCGTATCACTCATTCCCCACCGTCCGCCGCGCGCGCCACTTGCCGTGTTGTCCGAGATGCGACGTGGCCTCAATGCTGAAGTGAGCTTCGCACCTTGTCAACACAGCGTTTGAACGCCTTTGTCAAGCCAGGTTTGATGCTAGACTTGGAATTCGCATAGCAGCCGCCTCGTCGGCTGTTTTTGTTTTCTGGGGTGGGGAATGTCTGGCCCTGATCCAGCCCTCATGGGCACATACACCCGTCTGCCGGTAGCGTTCGAACGCGGCGCCGGCGTCTGGCTGTGGGACACACAGGGTGAGCGCTACCTGGACGCGCTGTCCGGCATCGCCGTGTGTGGTCTCGGTCATGCGCACCCGCAGGTCGCCCAGTCGCTCGCCCAGCAAGCGGCCACCCTGGTGCATACCTCGAATTTGTACGAGGTGCCGCTTCAAACGCGCCTGGCCGAGCGACTCACCGCGCTGGCGGGCATGCAACAGGTGTTTTTCTGTAATTCCGGCGCCGAGGCCAATGAGGCCGCCATCAAGATCGCCCGCAAATACGGCCACGCGCGCGGCATCGCCGTACCGACCGTGGTAGTGGCCGACGGCAGTTTTCACGGGCGTACTCTGGCCACCTTGAGCGCCACCGGCAACCGCAAGGTGCAGGCCGGCTTTGAACCACTGGTGCAGGGCTTTACCCGGGTACCTTACGACGACCTTGACGCCCTGCGTCGGGTAGCTGAACACCAGCGCGACGTGGTGGCGGTGCTGCTGGAGCCGGTGCAGGGGGAAGGCGGCATTCGCCTGCCGTCGGCGGACTACCTGGCCGGCGTGCGCGCCCTGTGCGACCAACACCACTGGCTACTGATGCTGGATGAGGTACAGACCGGCATGGCGCGCAGCGGGCGCTGGTTCGCCTTTCAGCATGCGGGTATCCAGCCGGAGGTGATGACCCTCGCCAAGGGCCTCGGCAACGGGATGCCTATCGGCGCCTGTCTGGCGCACGGCAAGGCTGCCGACGTCCTGCAGGCCGGCAATCACGCCACGACCTTTGGCGGCAATCCGCTCGCCTGTAGCGCCGCGCTGGCGACGCTTGATGTCATCGAACAGCAAGCACTCGATCAACGCGCAGCGCAACTTGGCACCAGGCTGTTGTCCGGGCTGCGTGAGCGCCTGGTCGGCTGCACGGGGGTGGTGGACATACGTGGCCTGGGGTTGCTGATTGGTATCGAACTGGACCGCCCATGCGCGGAACTGGTGCACAGTGCGCTCGGGCGTCGGTTACTGATCAACGTCACCGCCGAACGCGTGGTGCGCCTGCTCCCCCCGCTGATAATGAGTGACGAGGATGCGACCTTGTTGCTGGACACCTTGTGTCCGCTGATCGTCGATTTCTGCGCCCAAGCGTGAGTGGTTCGGGATGAAGGGACGACATTTCCTGGCCCTGCCGGACCTTACGCCGGATGAGCTGACTGCCTTGATCGCGCGCGCGGCGGTACTGAAGGCAGCGCATCGTCGGGGCGAGCGGGCCACGCCGTACGCCGGCAAGGTACTGGCGATGCTGTTCGAGAAGTCGTCGACCCGTACGCGGGCCTCATTCGAGGCAGCCTGGACCCATCTGGGCGGGCACACGATGTTCCTGTCGCCGCGCGACATCCAGATCGGCCGTGGCGAGACGGTAGAAGACTCCGCCCGTGTGCTGTCGCGCATGGTTGACGTGCTGGTGGTGCGTACCTTCAGCCACGAGCGCCTGGAGACCTTCGCCGCCCACTCCGCGGTGCCGGTAATCAACGCCCTCACCGACCGCTTCCACCCGTGCCAATTACTGGCCGACATCCTCACCTGGGTCGAGCGCCACGGCGACATCCGCGGCCGCACGGCGGCCTTTATCGGCGATGGCAACAACGTTTGCCATAGCTGGATGCAAGCCGCGCAGGCGTTCGGCTTCCAGCTGCGCGTGGCGGCACCCTCCGGCTACCACCCGGCGGAGGACCTGCAACAAGCCCATGCCGGCTGCGTGCAAATGCTTGACGATCCGCAGGCCGCCGCCGCCGGTGCCGACGTGGTGGTGACTGATGTATGGGCCAGCATGGGGCAGGAACAGGAGGCCGCCGCGCGTACCGAGGCGTTTGCCGGCTATCAGGTCAATCGGGCGATGATGACGCGGGCGGCGCCGGGAGCAATCTTCATGCACTGCCTGCCGGCCCATCGCGGCGAGGAGGTCAGCGCCGAAGTCATTGATGGCCCACAAAGCGTGGTGTGGGACGAGGCGGAGAACCGCTTGCACGCGCAAAAAGCCCTGTTGGAACTGCTACTGGGCTGAGCACCCGGCAGATGGTCATTCGGCCCGTTGCCAGACCCCAGACTTACCCCCACGCTTTTGCAGCAGGCCGATGTCGGTCATCTGCATGCCGCGGTCCACCGCCTTGCACATGTCGTAGATGGTCAGCAGGGCCACCTGCACCGCCATCAGCGCTTCCATCTCAACACCGGTTTGGCCGGCTGTGCTGACGCTGGCCCGGCATAGCACGGCTGGCGGCTGCCCGATAGTTTCGAACTCCACACTGACCGCGGTCAGCGCCAGCGGATGACACAAGGGAATCAGATCGGCAGTGCGCTTGCTCGCCATGATGCCGGCGACACGCGCGATGCCAAGCACGTCGCCCTTCTTGTGATCGCCGGCCAGGATGCGCGCCAGCGTTTCGGCCTGCATCAGGATGCGTCCGCTGGCGACTGCCTGGCGCTGGCTCACCGGCTTGTCACCGACGTCCACCATGTGCGCCTCGCCACGGCGATTGAAATGCGTGAATTCACTCATCGCTCAGTAGTCCGGCCAGGCTGCACGGTCGGGTGCTGCTGTCGAGCTGCGGTATCACCAGCCGCTGCATAGCCAGGCGGCTGCCGCCTTCCGAGCCTGGCAGCAGAAACAGCAGTTTGCCGCCGGCCAGGCCGGCACAGGCCCGCGACAACATGCCGGAACTGCCTATATCTTCCAACGACAGGACCTGAAACAGCACCGCAAAGCCGGGGATGTCATGCTCAATCAACGGCGCTGCCGCCTGCGGCATGCAATCGGTAATGCCGGTGCCGCCGCTGCTGATGACCGCATCAACCGCCGGGTCGGCCAGCCAGGCACGCAGGAACTCGCGCATGGCCAGCGCATCGCCGTGACGGATCGCGGACCTCGCCACCTGATGACCGGCGCCGGTAAGACACTGGCGGATCAGGTCACCGGTGCTGTCATCCTCGGCCGTGCGGCGATTGGAATAGGTCAACACCGCCACGCGCAGACTGCGCGGCGTTGCGGTAGCTTTGCTCATGGCGACGGCTCACGGTGCTCGCTTGGCCGATTATTATGGGGGTATCTTGAAACAAGCTCCCCCAAAAGCTCACTGCCCATGAAGATCAACGTTAAGTTTTTTGCCAGCCTGCGCGAGGCACTTGGCCTGGATGGGACGAGTGTTGAACTTTCGGCAGGCTGCGTGGCGGATGTCTGGCGCGCCGCGACCGGACAGGCGCAGCTACCGGCACGACTGCTATGCGCCCTGAACCACGACTACGTGGCCGCGGACACGACCGTGCACGATGGCGACGAAGTGGCGTTTTTTCCGCCGGTGACCGGAGGGTGACGACCGAGATCATTGTCGGGCCGTTCGACCCCTGGGCACGCCTGGCGAACCACCAGGCGGCACTGCCAGCAACCAGCCATGGCGCCTGCTCGGTGTTCGTGGGCACGCTGCGCGACTTCAACGAGGGTGACGCTGTCAGCGCCATGACGCTGGAGCATTACCCCGGCATGACCGAGCGAGCACTTGAGCGAATCGCCGACGAGGCGCTTGCGCGATGGCCGGTGGGCGAGGTGCTGATCGTGCATCGGGTCGGGCCGATCCTGCTCGGCGAAGCCATTGTGCTCACCGCCGCCTGGTCAGCTCACCGCGAGGCGGCATTCGCCGCCTGTCGTCACCTGATCGAGGAACTCAAGCAGCGGGCGCCGTTCTGGAAAAAGGAAACCCTGGCCGACGGTGCCCGCCGCTGGGTGGAGCGCAACACACCGGCCGGTAATCAGCCGCACAAAAAAGGGCCGGCATAAGCCGGCCCCTCGGTGAGGAAGCGCTGCATGACGCAGCGGCTCCCTAAAGCAGCGGCACCAGCAACAGAGCCACGATGTTGA
>CAZZHF010000251.1:0-4453 GCA_964653545.1 uncultured Gammaproteobacteria bacterium
TCCTCCATCAGGTGTTGTTGCCGGCGCCCGCGTTCCAATGGGGCCTGCTCGGTTATCCGTCAGCACTCCAGGTCGACGGGATTTTGCGGAGTGTCACGCGACTCATCGACGAACTGGAAGCCGGGGAGCCGCGAGACACCTGCTCAATCCCTGAGATGCCTGCATTGCAGGTCTGCATCTTGCTGTTTCACGAATCAGCGCCATGGTCACTGAACGAGGCCGTACGCCTGATTGGCAAACAGGAGGTGATAGACCGCCTGCGCAGCTTCGCGCGCATGGCCAACGCCTCGAAGCTTGTCAGCTGAGCGCACATGGAGGACCCTTCAGCATCCGCCGAGGTGTCCCAGGACGGGATCTGGCGCAGGCATGCCGGGGACATGCCGCTTGTGGGAGGAACAGCCGGCGACGTGAAGGACGGTGCCGCGCAGGCACAGGCACAGGCGCACCGCATGCGCCAGCTGATCGAAAACCAAACGCGCCATCTTGGGATGCGACTGACGCCATGGCTCGACACCATCGTGTTGCGCTGGTTGCACCGGACCTCGTCCCCCTATGCCTCCGAACTGCGTACCATGGCCGGCAAGGCGGGCATTCCCGGCGTTGCGCTGCTCAACCTGTGGCAGGAATGGGGATGTACCAGTGGTGTTCGTACGGGCAGCGACGCGCCGACCTTGCACCGTGTGTTCGATTGGCAGATGGACGGCCTCGGCGAATGCCTGGTTGCCCTTGCCAGGCAAGGAACGGCTGGGCCCAGTTTGAGCCTGACATGGCCGTACTTCGTCGGCGACGTCACCGTGCAGTGTCCCGGGCGCTTTGCCGCCGCGATGAACCAAGCGCCCTTTCAGCGCAGAAGTCTCTGCGGGGTGGCCTTCCCCGAGAGGCTGGACTGGCTGTGTGACCTTCGGGAAGTCAGCGCGAGCACCGGCATGCCGCCAAGCCATCTGCTGAGGCTTGTCGCCGACCAGGCGGCGGATTTCGGGCAGGCCGTGCAGCAACTGTCCGACACGCCGCTGTGCCGGGGCGCCATATTCATCGTCGCCGGGGCCAAGGAAGGCGAAGGTGCCGTCATTGAACGTCTGCCTTCCGCCAGTGCGGTGCGGCGCGACACGCTGAGCGCCGCCAATCACTGGCTGAACCCCAATTGGCCGGGCAAGGGGCGCCCGGACAGCCGGCCACGAGAACGAGCCATGCAAGGGCTGCTCGCTGCGAACGCCTATGACCCTGCGGACCTTGTCCGCCCCATTCTCAACGACAGGACCCGCTATGCGGCCTCTTTGAATGCAGCATCGGGCGATGTCACGGTGCAGCGCATCGAAGGGCAGCGGGCCTTCGGCACCACGAGCCGCTTCGGCATGCGGCGAACAGCTTGCTGAGGAGGAAGGCAATGTACGTGCTTGGGTTCAACGGCGGCTTCGACCTGCCCCATGAACGCCGGTTTGTCCTGGGACAGGACGCGACGCACGACGCGGCGGCAGTGCTTATGCGCGACGGTGTGGTGGTGGCGGCCATCGAGGAGGAGCGGCTCACCCGGATCAAGCATTGCGCCAAGTTTCCCCTGGAGAGCATAAAGTTCTGCTGCCACATGGCGGGAATCGGGTTGGAGAATGTGGACCGCTTCGCATTCTTCACCGAAGAACGCTTTGCCGACTACTACCTGGATCTGATGTACCTCAACAAGCCGCGATTGGAGGGGCCCCGTGGCTACCGCGCCTTTTTCGTGGAAACAGTACGCGCAGCCACCGGGGTCGAGATTGCGCCGCACCGCCTTGAGTTCGTCCAGCACCACATGGCCCATGCCACCTCCGCGCACGCCTGGGCGGGCCAGGACGACTGCCTGGTAGCGGTTTTCGATGGGCAGGGCGAGACCAACTCGGGCCTGGTCGCGAGAGGCGCAAGAGATGGGCTGCAGGTATTGGAGACGTTTCCGGTCAGCCTTTCGCTGGGGTACATGTACCTTTCGACCATCCGGCTGCTGGGCTACTGGAACGGCGACGAGTACAAGGTGATGGGGCTCGCCCCACATGGGAATCCCCGGCGCTTTCGCAGGCTGTTCCGCCGGTGCTTCACGCTTTTGCCCGACGGCAAGTACGAGGTTGACGAGGCCGCCATGGTTGCGGCCCTCTTGCGCGTCTGCCCCCCGAGGAGGACCTCCCAACCGTTCAGCCAGTCCCACCTTGATGTCGCCGCTGGCCTGCAAGAAACGCTCGAGACCATCGTGCTGCATGTGCTGGCGCACTACAGGCGCCTTGTGGGGCAAGGGAAACTGGCACTCGCTGGAGGCGTCGCGCACAACTGCTCGATGAGCGGGCAGATCCTAAAGTCCGGCCTTTTCGACGAGATCATCGTCCATCCCGCTTCCTACGATCCAGGTTGCGCCATGGGCGCGGCGCAATGGGTCCACAGCAAACTGGCTCCGCACAGCGGCAAGCCAAGCCGGCGTTCGGTATTTCTGGGCAGCGATGCGGACACGGGCCTCGAACAGGTGCTTGCCGAATGGTCGGATTTCATCGCCTTCGAAAAGTCCAGTGATGTGGTCGGGGCTGCGGCGCATGCCCTGGCTGACGGGCAGATCATCGGATGGGTGCAAGGCCGCTCGGAATTTGGTCCTCGGGCCCTGGGCGCGCGCAATATCCTTGCAGACGCCAGGCCCGCGGAAAACCGCGAACGCGTGAATCGCAGCATCAAGAAGCGGGAAACCTACCGTCCCTTTGCACCTGCGGTTACTGCCGAGGCCGCAGCCAGCCATTTCGACCTGACATCCTGCCGCGCGGACCACGGCTTCATGGGATTTGCAGTGGAGGTGCTGCCGGAGAAGAGGGCATTGTTGGGCGCCGTGACCCATGTGGACGGAACGGCACGCGTTCAGGTGGTGCGGGCTGAAGAGAACCCGCGGTTCTGGGAATTGCTGGACCGGTTCGGGCGGGCCACCGGCACACCGGTGCTGCTGAGCACCTCCTTCAACAACGATGCCGAGCCGATCGTCGAATCTGCACAGGACGCGATCGCCAGCTTCCTGTCCATGGACCTCGACCAGTTGGTCATCGGGGACTTTATGATCCAGCGACGGCACGCCGGAACCGCCGCCTTCCTAGCCTGTACCGCCTTCCTGCCTCGTCACGTCACGCTCAACTCCAGTGCTGCGCCGTACGCAGACGGTCCCGCCGAGCCGAGCTATCACCTGTCCACGACGGCAAGCTATGGATTCGTGCGGCTCATCTCCGCTCCGATGCATGAGTTCCTGAGCAAATGCGACGCGCGCAGATCCGTGGGTGAGTGCCTTGCCGGGTGTGCAAGCGGCGCAACAGTGCACGCAATGATGGAAGACCTGCGTGCGTTGTGGGCTGAACATCTCGTCGTGCTGCGCCCGGGCAGGCGCACCTGAATCCATCGCACCGAGGCTGCGGCGACCTGGCCGTGGATCGCTGGCAGGTGGAACGGGTGGAGGGGGAGTGGGCCTACAAATACCGCAATCTTGGCATCCCAGATGCTGTTGGCTAGAAGTTGGCACTTCTTGACCTTGATTAGAAGTGGGGAATTGCAATGAAAGAAGTGGACAGTGACATCTCACGACGCTCGGTCTCAGAGTTGGTCATGTATATCAATATGGCCTGGGATGGTGCGAATGAGGATGATGCAGACTGTGAGTACATCATCGGTGCTGTAAGTGCACATGCCAAACTCAAATTTCAAGTACGTAAACGCCTCAGCGAAGCGACTGGCATCAACGAAATAGAGCTTCTGTTTCCTCGGGATGAGCGGTTGACTCCAGAGTACTGGTTTAAGCGTGCTAGCGGAAGATCGAGTGACAAGGTGGGCGCAAAGCTTGCAAGGCGAATGCTTGATCAGAGTATTTCTTCGGCGGATAAAGAACACAATCTCATCAGCTTTCCCGGTTATTTACAAGACATGTTACAGAAGTCTGAATATTGGGACAACTTATAAATGCCTCGTTCTTTACCTTAGGAGAAATCAAATGGCTCGTCTTCAATTATTTGAGTTTATGCACGACGGGAAAAAAATAAAGGTATTTACGGGCGACAGTAGTTCTGACGTTTTTTACTCAATCAACAACGGGTCGTCAAAGAGCGCTGGCGTGCGCTGGAATGAAGCTCGTGGCAACTTTACGTCAACAAGCGGCTCTAGTTTGTCGCACGATGAAGCTAAGGCACGCGTCAGAGGCTTTCTTGGTTAATCCGTGGACCAATGACGTCCATATCTAACGCAGGATGATGGCAGCCATTTTGATTCCATAGCTGCTGAATCAGTAAGCTAAGCCCTGCGTGCAGATCTCAGCCTTCGGGAGAGCGCCTCTGACTCGCGGTTGATCACTTGGCTTCAGGATGCTTAAGGAACAACGCTGGAATCCCTCAGTGGTGCACGATTGAAGCGCCTGGAACCCGGGGGCTATTGCTTCATGGCCACTGTCTGAACACCATGCGCGGTGAGGTCATTG
>CAZZHF010000252.1:0-4448 GCA_964653545.1 uncultured Gammaproteobacteria bacterium
TGAACCACATCTGCTTCCAGCCGCCCGGACTCGACGACGTCATGCGGGCGCGCGACAATGTGCGCAAGCTCGGTTACACCATCACCATGGATCTGCTGCGCCACGCGCCGTCGACCTCGGTCGGTTTCTATTTCGCCGGACCGGACACCGTGGCCGAGATGAGTTTCGGTGCCCGCCATTTCACCGAGGACGCACCGCCCAAGCCGCGCCTGCTGGCGCGGGGTCTGGACACCATCGACGTGTGGCAGCAGGGCCTGGTGGACAACGAGCAGTCGGTGATCGACGAGTTGAGAAAAATGGCCGAACGCCAACAGGCAACCGGCGGCGCCTGACCCACCATGGAGGTTCGCGCCATTACCGTGTTTGCCAGCGGGTCAACGCTGGCCGAGCCGGATCGCCTGGCCGAACTGGGCCGGACTGCGGCGACCTTATGCGGCCATATAGAGAGTGCCGGCATCAAAGTGCAAAGCCTGCGCCTGGCCACGCCACCGGCGTCAGTCTGGATCAGCGAGCCGGCCGCCCTGCCGCAGGCAGCGGTAGCGCTTGAGGCCAGTGCCAAGCAGGCCGGTTTCAAGCACCTGGCTGTTGGCACCATCGGACCCGGACCCGACCAGGCGGCCTGGCTGGCGGCCGTGCCGACCGCGCTCGCCGGCACCCAGTGGCTGTTCTGCTCGGCGGAATTACTCGGTGCCGACAGCGCCGCTTTCGGTGCCTGCGCGCAGACGGTGCTCGCCAACAGCCGGCTGGGCAACGACGGCTTTGCCAATTTGCGCTTTGCGGCGGCGTTCGGCATGCCGCCGGCCGGGCCGTTTTTTCCGGCCGCCTACACCGCCGAGGACGCGGACGACGGTTTCGCGCTGGCCATCGAGGCGGCCGATCTGGCCGTGATCGCAGCCGCGGAGGCACCCAACCTGGACCACTTCGTCGCGGGTCTGGCCCAGATGCTCACCGGTCGGTTGCAGCCACTGACCGCATTGGCCAAGCAACATGCCGGGCGGATGGTGTTCCACGGCATCGATTGCGCGCTGGCGCCGTACCCGAGCCCGGAGCGCTCGCTCGGCACCGCCATCGAGTCACTCACGGCAACACCCTTTGGCGGGCCAGGCACGCTGGCCGCGGTTGCTGCGCTACGCCGCGCGGTTGCCGCGGCCAGCTTCCCGAAGACCGGCTTCAACGCGCCGATGTTGATCGTGCTTGAGGACGCGGTGCTTGCCGCGCGCGGCACAGAAGCCGGGTTCGGCTGGGCCGAGCTGCTGGCCTGCGCGGCGGCCGGCAGCTGCGGGCCCGACGTAGTGCCATTGCCGGGCGACGTGCCGGTGGCCCGCCTGGTGGCAGCCCTGCGCGACGTGGCGGCGCTGGCCGAGAGCATCGGCAGGCCACTGGAAATGCGCGTGCTGCCGTTGCCCGATCGCGCAACCGATGACGCCACCGACTTCAGCTTCGACTACTTCGCGCCGGGCCGGGTGATGGCGCTATGAGAGACGACCGCGACCGGGCCGACGACGCCCCGGCAGCCGCCGCTCCTGTTGAATCGCCGCGCCTTATTCCGCCTCTTTTCCAGGCTCGGCCAGTCGCTTGATGTTGTCGTTGATCTTGAACAGCACGATCAGCAACTCGCACCAGATACGCGCACCAACCGCTCCGCCGACCAAGGCTGCCAGACCTATCAGAAACTTGCCGGCGAACATGCTGCCGATGCCGCTCACGACAACCACGAACAGCAAAATCCAGTAGACGATCGTGATGATCTTCGGTGTCAACATCGAGTCGAAAAAGAATATGTCTCGCATCGCTTACGCTCCCTGATTGTCCGGTGCCAACATGGCCGCGGAAACAGTGACATGGCCCAAAACAGGATTTTTGCCTGTGACATCAATCGCGTTGGGCCACATGTTTATACCATCGTCGGACGGCGACCTGGCCAAATAACGGACCGGGCCGGTCCATGGCCGGGCGTCGGGAAGCGCTGGAAAAACGCCTGCTGCCTTTTGCTCAGTCTGCGGCGGCCGACGTGTTCATCCGGTGTTTTTGCAAACGTAGCGCGACCTGCCGGCGGGTCAGGCCAAGCTGCCGCGCGGCCGCCGCGAGGTTACCCTGGCTGTCGGCTACCGCCTGTTCCAGCAGGGCCTGTTCGATGGCGTCGAAGCGGTGCTGGCCGGTGCCCGAAGCCAGCAGGGCGGCAGCCTGTTCGCGCAGGCTGTGGCTGCTGTCGCTCAGCCGCCCGGCGGGGTCCAGTGCAAACGCCGATGGACGCGACAGGCCGCCACGCAGGGCAAGCTGCGGCAGGTCGATGGCCTCGCCCTCGGCGGCCAGCAGAACCGCCCGCTCGACAAGATTTTCGAGCTCCCGAATGTTGCCGGGAAAGTCATACCCGAACAGCGCTTCGACCGCCCGGACGGTGAATCCGGGCACGGCCTTGCCGTAGGTGGCGCAGAAGCGACGCAGCAGGTAGGCCATCAGCAGCGGGATGTCGTCGCGTCGCTCGCGCAGCGGCGGGATCGGCACCGGAAAGGTGGTCAGGCGGAAGTACAGATCCTCGCGAAACTGCTTGGCCTCGACCGCGCGGTATAGGTCTTCGTTGCAGGCGGCCATGACGCGTACGTCGACGCGTCGCGTCTGACTGTCGCCGACGCGTTCGATTTCGCGCTCCTGCAGCGCCCGCAGCAGCTTGCCCTGCGCGGCCAGGCTCAGGCTGGTCACCTCGTCCAGGAACAGCGTGCCGCCGTCCGCGCGCTCGAAACGGCCAGCGCGCGATGTGCTGGCCCCGGTGTAGGCACCCTTGACCACGCCAAACAGCTCGGCTTCGATCAGATTCTCCGGTAGCGCTGCGCAGTTGACGGCAATGAACGGCTGCTCGCGGCGGCCACTCATGCGGTGCGCGAGACGCGCGAAAACTTCCTTTCCGACACCGGTTTCGCCCACGAACAGCAGCGTGGCGCGGCTGTCCGCCGCCTTGCGCAGCAAGTGCATGGCGGCGCCAAAGCCGGCCGAGATGCCAACCACGCCGTCGGATTCGCCAGCTTCCAGGTCGGCAAAGCGGTTCACCGACGCCTCCGGCTGGTAATACCGGGTATCCGGCGCCTCGCTGAGCCACTCGTCGAGCGGCTTGCCGATCAGCCGGCAGGCCTCGTGGCCCATACCGCGGCACTCCACCTCGCGCATCAGGATTGGCCGGCCGGCAAAGGCGCTGGCAAAACCGCTGGCGTAGCCGCTTTGCATCCAGCACACCGGCTCCGGGCTGGTGCCGTAGGCGTCAACGTGGGTGCTGGCCTCCAGCGAATCGTGAACCACGAACTCACCCGCGAAGGCCCCGCTTTCAGGCTCCGCATGCAGGTGGATCACCTGCGACCAGCCAAAGCCTGCCAGTGCGTGCACTTGCGGTCCGACCGCAAAGGCATCGAAATAGCTCACGTTCGGGCGCAGCCGGCGAGCCGCCTCGGCATCGCGGCCGCCTTCGGCATAGCCGATGCGTGAGAGCAATTCGCGCACCACGGAAGGTCCCAGGCGATCGATCAACTCGTGCCGCAGGGCGCCGTACACGCTGGCGGTCAGCAATACGCCGCGCTGGTCCCGGACCCAGATACGCCCGGTGTCGGGTGTGAAACGGACCTGTTCGGCCAGGTCGCGGATGTCAGGCAGGCTGGGACTGGGCACGGATTGCGACATGATGTACGCCAAAGTAAATCCTTGGGCGCCATTATGCTCAAGAGTGACGTGAGCGTCATTTCTGCGTTCGCCATACCGCCCTGCTGCCAGCTTCAGATCCGCTCCCCTGCGGGGTTTGCGCAGTATTTGACGACTTGGCACGCCGGCTGCAAATCAGTTCCCCATCCGTCGCCAGTATGTCCGGCGCCGATTTTGAGCCCCACAGTTTCCAGATTTAAGGAGTCACGGATGACCGACCACGCCGGTCTGGTATCGGCCGCGGGCGCGGTGCAGCGTCGCCAGATCTACGCCGACCCCGCCGTCTACGAGCAGGAGCTGGAGCGCATCTTCGGCCGCTGCTGGCTGTTCCTGGTTCACGAATCGCAGATTCCGCAGCCAGGCGATTTCTTTCGCACCTTCATGGGCGAGGACGACGTGCTGGTGGTGCGCCAGAAGGACGGTTCCATCAAGGCCTTCCTGAACACCTGCACCCACCGCGGCAACCGTTTATGCCGCGCCGACCGCGGCAACGCCCGGGCCTTCGCCTGCAATTACCACGGCTGGGCCTTTGGCACCGACGGCGCGCTGGTGAACGTACCGCTGGAGAAGGACGCCTACTTCAACGAGATCGACAAGACCCGCTTTGGCCTGGTCGAGGTTGACCAGGTGGCGTCCTACAAGGGCCTGGTGTTTGGCTGTTTCGACAAGAACGCCCCCAGCCTGTCCGAGTACCTCGGCGACATGAAGTGGTACCTGGACGTGTGGCTGGACGCTCAGCCCGGCGGCACGGCGCTGATCGGCGA
>CAZZHF010000253.1:0-4427 GCA_964653545.1 uncultured Gammaproteobacteria bacterium
ACGACAACTTCTTTGACCTGGGCGGGCACTCGCTGCTGGCGGTGCGGGTGATCGGGCAGGTGCGGGCCCGCCACCAGGTCGAGCTGTCGCTGCGGGCGCTGTTTGGGGAGCCGACGGTGGCTGCGCTGGCGGGACTGATTGCCAGCGCCGAGCGGGCGCGCGCGCTGCCGCCGCTGGTGCCGGTGTCGCGTGATGGCCCGCTGCCGCTGTCCTTTGCACAGCAGCGGCTGTGGTTTCTCGATCAGATGGTCGCCGGCAACGCCGCCTACAACATTCCATTTGCGGTACGGGTCACCGGCGAGGTGGACCTGACGCAGCTGGAACAGGCGGTACTGCAGGTCATGCAGCGCCACGAGGTATTGCGTACACGGGTGGTGACGCGGGCCGGCGAAGCGTTCCAGGTGATCGATCCGCCGCCGGAAAAACTTCTGACGGTAATTGACCTGAGCCACTTGAGCGCGTCGGAGCAGGAGCGCGAGGTACAGGCGCGAGCCTCCGCCGAAGCGGCGCGGCCGTTCAGGCTGGCAACCGAGTGCCTGTTGCGTTTGACGGTGTTGCGTCTGGGGGAGCAGCAGCATGTGTTGTTGGCGACCCTGCATCACATCATCTCGGATGGCTGGTCAAACCTCATCCTGGTGGGCGAGATTGCGGAAATCTATGCCGCCCTGAACGAGCGTCGCGCACCGTCCTTGCCGGAGTTGCCGGTGCAGTACGCCGATTACGCCCAGTGGCAGCGCGCCTGGTTGCAAGGCGAGGTGTGGGAAGAGCAGGTTGGATACTGGAGGCAGCAGCTCGACGGCGTGCCGGCACTCGAGCTGCCGCTGGATCGACCTCGCCCGGCGGTGCAAAGTTTCGAGGGTGCCGTCGAGCAGTTTTCGTTCGACCCACAATTATGGGCGGAGATAAAAACGCTCAGCCGTCGCCAGGGAGTCACGCTGTATACGCTGCTGTTGGCCGCCTTTCAGGTGCTGCTATACCGATACAGCGGACAGCGCGATTTTGCCGTCGGGAGCCCGGTGGCGGGCCGCAAGCTGCCACAGCTGGAGCCGTTGATCGGGTTTTTTGTCAACACACTGGCGATGCGCGCGCAGATCGAGGGTGAGCCGAGTTTCCAGGAGTTCCTGATTCAGGTACGGGACACCGTAACCGGCGCCTTCGACCATGCTGAACTGTCGTTCGAGGCGCTGCTGGAGGAACTCAAGCTGGCGCGGGATCTGAGCCTGACGCCGGTCTTTCAGGTGGCCTTCACGTTCCAGCAGCAGATGGCGACACAGTTGGGTTTCAAGGCCGGAGCGCTGTCGTTCGAAGAAGTTGGCTTTGCGGCTCAGGCCGCCAAGTTTGACCTTACCCTGGCCATGGTCGACACCGGCGATGGGTTAAGCGGCGGATTCGAGTACCGTCGGGATCTGTTCGACGCCGAGACGGTTCGCGCCATGGGCGAACACCTGGAGACGCTTCTCCAAGCCATCGTTGCAGATCCAAACCAGTCGATCAGCCGCTTGCCGATGTTGTCCTCCACCCAGCGGCATGAGCTCCTGGTGGAGCGAAACGCCACGGTAACGCGGGTGGACGATACGCCCGTGCATGTCCAAGTGGCGCGGTGCGCGACGAATTTTGCTACGCGTCCGGCCGTGGTGGGACCGGCGAGTTCCTTGAGCTTTGGCGAGCTGACCACTGTGGCGGGCCGTATTGCGGGCGCCTTGCATGCCCGGGGGGTCGGGCCGGGCGCGCGGGTTGGTGTCTGTCTACCGCGGTCTCCCGAGATGGTCGCCGCGTGGCTGGGCACGCTTATGGTGGGCGCGGCTTACGTGCCGCTGGACCCGGCCTTGCCGGCGTCGCGTTTGAGCTTCATGGCGGACGATGCCGAATTGGCGCTGACCATTACCGACACCCAAACGGCCGGTTTGTTGAGTGAGGCACGCTGTGACTGCGCAGCCTACGCAGCGCTGCTGCGTGCTGGCGCCAAGCCGCCGACGCTGGTCGACGATGCGGACGCAGTGGCCTATCTGATCTATACGTCCGGGTCCACCGGCGAGCCGAAAGGCGTGTGCCTGGGCCACCGTGGGCTTGCCAATCTGGTGGCATGGCATCGTTGGCGCTACGTGGTTGAAGACGGCACGCGGGCGGCCCAACTGGCAAGCAGTGGCTTTGATGCGGCAACGTGGGATGTCTGGCCCTACCTGACCGGCGGCGCAACCGTCTATGTTGTTGACGACCAGACCCGGGCGCAGCCCGAGCAACTACTTGATTTCCTGCAGCGCGAGCGTATAACCCACGCCTTCCTGCCGACACCGCTGGCAGAGGCGGTCTTGCGCCATGGTGTGCTACCCGAAGGGCTCAGCCTGCGGCATCTGCTCACGGGAGGTGATCGATTGCGCCAGGGCATTGTGGCCGGGTTGCCATTTGAAGTGAGCAACCATTACGGCCCGACCGAATGTACGGTGCTGGCGACCAGCGCAACGCTGACGCCGGGTCGCGTGGGCCCGCCGCCGATTGGCAAGCCCATCTTCAACACGCAGGTGTTCGTGGTTGATCCGCTGGGACAGCCGGTGCCGATTGGCGTGGCGGGGGAACTGCATATCGGTGGAGTCGGTTTGGCGCATGAGTATTGGCAACGGCCTGAGTTGACGGGCGCGGCTTTCATCGCCAACCCGTTCGTGCGCGAGCCGGGCCTTACCACCAGCGAGCGCCTCTATCGTAGTGGCGATCGCGTGCGTTGGCGCCGTGATGGCGATCTCGAATTTCTCGGGCGGATTGACGCACAAGTAAAAGTCCGTGGGTTCCGGATCGAACTCGGCGAGGTCGAAACCGCCCTGAATCGACTTGCTCAAGTCGCAGCCTGCGCGGTGCTGGCCAAACCGAATCCACAAGGTATACAGCAACTGGTGGCTTATGTTGTGTTGAACGAAGCCGGCGCCCTGGGCGGCGACGAGCTGCGCGGGCTTCTGGCGCATACATTGCCCGATTACATGATCCCGGTGGTCTGGGTCCATCTGGGCGAGCTGCCGGTAACCGCCAATGGCAAGATTGACCGGCCTGGCCTGGCGGCGCGCGAGGATGCACTGGCCGCCGACGCGTTTTTGGCGCCGCGCACACCGACCGAGCAACGCCTGGCCGACATCTGGGCACAGGAGCTTGGCCTGGCGGAAGTCGGGGTCAACGACAACTTCTTTGCGCTGGGTGGACATTCCTTGTTGGCGGTGCGCCTGATCGCGCGCGTCCAGCGCGAGTTCTCGAAGCAATTGCCGCTGGCGTCCTTGTTCGAGGCGCAGTCCGTGAGTCGGTTGGCCCGCCTGCTGGATGCCGAAGACGCAGGCGCGCAATGGTCGCCCCTGGTTAGCCTGCAGGACGCTGGCGACGGCCTCCCCGTGTATTGCGTACATGAGATTACGGGACAAGTCATCGGCTATCGAGCGTTGGCGACGGCACTGGCCGGTAGTCGACCCGTAATCGGTATTCAGGCACTTGGGTTTGAAAATGGTCAGCACCCCTTCACGGACTTGCCGAATGCAGCGGCGTATTACCTTGAACACATACGCAAACGTCAGCCAGACGGTCCCTATTGCCTGGTAGGACATTCGTTCGGCGGCCTGATTGCATTCGAGATGGCTTGTCAGTTGCGGGCCGCGGGCCAGGAAGTTGCCATGTTGGTGCTGCTCGACGTGTTCACGCCCCAACTCATGCGCGGCCTGAAGTCGATGGACAATGCCGATATCGTCAAATTCGTGTTACGGGACAAGCTGCCCATGTCGGCGCGCAAGTTTCGTAAATTGCCCGAATCCGAGCAGCGTCGCTTACTGATGGAGCAACTGGGCGATTATTTCAGCTGGCCGCAGATTCAGCGACAGATTGAGGTATTGCGTGGTTTCAACGAGATGTTGACGACTTACCGGCCGGTATCGACGGACATGGACATGCCAGTATTGCTGTTCGCTGCCGCGGGGGGTGACAACCATGGTCAGAAATTGGACAAGGCGTGGCGTCGTCTGGTCGGTGGGACTCTGCAAACACACTACATGGACACTGATCATTTCGGCTTGCTTCAAGCAGACAGTGTCCGCGTTATTGCCGACTCCATTCATCAAGTTTCGAGTCAGTCCGAGGCGGTTGATGAAACCTGAGCAGGGGCAAACTGGACGATCACTTATGTGGTCTGGGGATGTGACTGCGCGCCATGGCTTGGCACTTTTGGTTCGGCGGCTTGAGCTGGTGTCGGTGAACTCGAACGCGGCTGTGGTGCTGGCCACCATGATCTGGCCGGCGCCGCCTGGGCGTCCAGCCGACCCATTGCTCCTCACATAGCGGTTCTTCCAGCGTGTCTTACCCACCTCAAAGCGCGCGGCCTGCATCAGCCAGTGCCTGGCTGTATCGGTTCCCAACCGGGGATCAAATTACCGCGCGCTTGTTTTGTGTTCCGTTTGCGGGTG